>QMPB01000257.1 GCA_003648395.1 Bacteroidota bacterium | reverse complement strand
TATTGCTTCTGCAGCTCTTACTGCATTGGCCTTATGCTCAGCTCTTATGCAACAAGCAAATATATCTACTATCGATATTTCTAAATCAACTGTAATGGCTGGTTTATTTGTTGGTGGTATGCTTCCTTTCGTATTCTCTGCTTTGGCAATGAATGCTGTTGGTCGTGCTGCTATGGCAATGATTGAAGAAGTTCGTCGTCAGTTTAGAGAGATCCCTGCATTAAAAGATGCTCTAGCAGTAATGCGTAAATATGATTCAGATATGTCGAAAGCCACTCCTGAAGATCGTGCTATTTTCGATAAAGCTGATGGTGTTGCAGAATACGACAAATGTGTTGATATCTCTACTAAAGCATCTATTAAAGAAATGGTTCTTCCGGGTATTCTTGCCATCGTATCTCCTGTATTAGTGGGTTTTGTTGGTGGTCCTGAAATGTTAGGTGGTTTATTAGCTGGTGTAACTGTAACAGGTGTACTTATGGCTATCTTCCAGTCTAATGCTGGTGGTGCTTGGGACAATGCTAAAAAAATGGTTGAAGATGGTGTTACTATCGACGGTGTTGAGTATGGTAAAGGTTCTGATGTTCATAAAGCTGCTGTAGTTGGTGATACTGTTGGTGATCCTTTTAAAGATACTTCTGGTCCTTCATTGAATATCTTACTTAAGCTAATGAGTGTTGTAGCTCTTGTTATTGCTCCAAGTATTGCAATGAATTTAGATTCTCTTCCTACTGATGTTTCTGAAGGAACAAAAATTGAGAAAACTATTGAAGTAACACAAGACGATGTTCAAACTGTAACTACAACATCAACTACTACTACTAAAATTGTAGATGGTGAGGAAGTTTCTTCTGAAACTGATGTTACTAAAGAAGTTGTTGAAGTAGAGGTTGCAAGTGAAGCTGCTACTGAAGAAATAGAGGTTAAAGAACCCACAAATACTGAAACGAATATTGAATAGTATATTCAATTAAATTTATATAATTTTGCCCATTCTGGAAATCATTCTAGAATGGGCATTTTTTATTCTATTAAAACCAATTATCAATGACTAATAACGATATATTACGAAAACTTAGATACACATTTGATATTACAGATGATCAAATGATAAAGCATTTTGCAAATGCTGGAAAAGAAGTAAGCAGAAGTGAGATTAGTAATTGGATGAAGAAGGATGATGATCCTGCTTATATTAATCTTGTGGATAAGAACTTATCGTATTTTCTTAATGGCTTTATTATTCATCGCAGAGGAAAAAAGGAAGGCCCATTGCCTGTTGCTGAGAGTAAAATTAATAATAATATAATACTGCGAAAGCTTAAAATAGCTCTTGATTTGAAAGATGATGAAATTTTGGAGCTACTTAGCTATGCCGATTTTAGACTCAGCCGCCATGAGTTAAGTGCATTCTTTAGGAAACCTACACAAAGCAAATTTCGCAAATGCAAGGATCAAGTAATGCGTAATTTCTTACATGGAGTGCAAATAGGTTTTAAAGGTGATTAGAGTATATAATAAAGTTGCTTTAGAATAATAGAAAAAAATTAAAAAATATATGGCAGAGATAATTGCATCAGCAAAAAAGAAATTAGATAGTAAAAGTGTTTTTTGGCTTTTAGTTGTAGCTTTTATTGAGGGCTCTACCGTTATGGCTGCAGAATTGCTGGGTGCTAAAATGACTGCCCCTTTTTTCGGAACTACAATATATTCTTGGGCGGCAGTTTTGGCAATTACGCTCGGTGGATTGGCTGCTGGTTATTATTTTGGTGGATGGATTAGTAGTCGCAAACCAACAAATATTGTGCTTAGCCTAATCTTAGTATTGTCAGGGATATTTATGCTTTTTATGCCAAGCACTGCAAAGTTTATCATGACCTCAGTAATAGAAATTGAACTACTGTGGGGGTTAATAATTTCGTTAATGGTTTTCCTTTTTCCACTTGTATTTCTCTTCGGAATGGTTAGCCCTGTAATTATTGAAGCATTGGTAGAAAAGGTGCAAAACTCTGGAAAAATTGCAGGTAAGGTTTATGCAATATCCACCGTTGGTGGAGTGGTCAATACTTTATTAATGGGGTTTTATATTATTCCAAATTATGGAATAAAAATGCCCGCTATGGCCTATGGCTTATTAATGTTGCTTACTGCAATATTTTTTATTAGTACAAAAAGAAAAGTACTTTTTTCGATCTTAGTTATCTTAGTTTCTATAATAGGAATAAGCGCTCAAAACTACTCTTCGGAGAAAAAATCACCATTAAAAATTATTTATTCTTCAGAAGGATTGCTTGGGCAAGTAAAAATTGTTGACTATAATATTATTACAAAAAGTGATGAAATATTACCACTGCGTGGTTTGTTGGTTAATAATACTTGGCAAACAGTGATTAATATGAATGATGGTAATTCTATGCTAGATTATATTTATTTTATTAGGCCATTGCTGTCAGGTTTTGATAAAGGGTCTAATGCTTTATTAATAGGACTTGGTGCAGGAGCCCTTGGTCGCGATATTCAGTCCAAAGGCCATAATCTTAAAGTTGTGGAACTTGACTCTAGATTAGAAATGCTTGCAAAGAAATATTTTGGACTGCCAAAAGAAACAGTAGTTATAGCTGATGATGGGCGACATTTTTTGAGAATAGAAAAAGAGAAATATGACCTTATTATATTTGATGCTTTTTTAGGAGAAAATCCACCTTGGCACCTACTTACAAAGGAGAGTTTTGCGGAGGTAAAGGCTTTGCTTAATCCTGGTGGAAAGCTAATTATTGAGTTTTATGGTTTGATAGAAGGTGAAGATGGCTTGGCTACGCGCTCTGTATACAAAACATTGGAAAGTATAGGGTTTGAGGTAGATGTGATTGCTACGGCAGATAGTAATACCATGGAAAGGAATTTTATTTATGTAGCAGGGGATACTCCTATGGATTATAAGTTATTGGATTATTCAGGAAAGAAATATACTGATAAAGTTATTAATAATTTAGCGGATCATATTATAGCTAGAGATGAGTTTTTTAAAGAAGAAAGCTATGTGCTAACTGATGATTTACCCATACTCGAAAAAATGCTAATGAAACCTGCCTTGATGTGGCGAAAAGAGCTAAATAAGAATTTTAGAGATAGACTTGTAGCAACTGGGCAACCAATATTCTATTAATAATAAAAGCTCATCCGAAAATAATTCAGATGAGCTTTAGTATTATAAGTAATGAGAAATAAATAATGTCGTATATTTATTTTACCTGTTTTTTATAATTAGTTAGCTAAATATAATTTATGAATACAAAAAAAATCCTCCGACCAAATTGCTTGAAAATCTCCATAAAACAGACATATTACTTATGCAATTTGCCCACCTCCTTTTCACTTCGGCTAAGCTCAGCACAGGTCTAAGGAGGACTAAACAAAAAAAACCACCAAACTATTAAATAATACGATAGTATATCCTACCTATTATTTTTTAGTTTAAAGAGTAAATTAGGTCAATGTATTCTTGCATACATTCGTCCTTGTTTTTTCCTTCAATTTTTTTCCAAGCATCGTATTTAGCGGCTCCTTTAAAATCAAATCCACCAGGTCTGTCTCCAGTAATATCACCTTCGGTAGCTTGCTTAAATAAGCTATATATTTTTAGTAATATTTCGTTCGAGGGTTTCTCTGATAAGCTAGTAGAGTTTGCGACCGCAGCCTCAAATTTTTCTTTTAATTCCATTCTTTTTTATGTTTTGTATTATTTATAATTATTAGCAAATATATTAAATAATACTACTATTCAATTAGTTTTTCCATTAATTTTCTCTTCCAATCCGAATATGGAGGATATTTTATGGGAAGCTCTATTATGGTTGATTTACTTAAAATTGATTTATAATGTGTAAATGAATCAAACCCTGCTTTGCCATGGTAATTTCCCATTCCAGATTCACCAACTCCTCCAAATGGGAGTTTTGAGTTTGAAAGGTGCATTATAGCATCGTTTACAGCACCACCGCCAAAGGATATTTCGTGAAGAATCCGGTTAATGGTTTTATTGCTAGAACTGAAAATATATAGTGCTAGTGGCTTTGGTCTTTCTTTCACCATTTTGATTGCCCAACTTAAGTCGTCAAATTCTATAATTGGTAGTATTGGACCGAAGATTTCTTCTTGCATTATCTCGTCATCAAAAGTAATATTATCTAAAACAGTAGGGGAGATGTAAAGTTCTTTTTCATTGGTGTCGCCACCAATAATGGTTCTCGAATTATCAATTAAACTAACTAAGCGTTTATAATGTCGAGGGCTAATAATCCGAACAAAGGCGTCGCTGTCCATTGGGTTGCCACCATAGATATTCTTTATTTGATTCTTAATTTCTTCAATGAGTTTGGCTTTCACTCCTTTTTCGGCAAGAATGAAATCTGGAGCAACACATGTTTGCCCTCCATTGAGGAATTTTGCCCAGACCAATCGTTGTGCTGTGATTTTTATATTTGCATCATTAAAAACAAAACTTGGGCTTTTCCCTCCGAGTTCTAATGTAACTGGAGTTAAATGCTCTGCTGCTGCTTTCATAATAATTTTGCCAACATTAGTACTGCCAGTATAAAATATTTTATCAAATTTTAGTTTTAATAAATTCGTCGTTTCCTCAACTCCACCTTCTATTACATGAAAATAGTTAGAGTCAAAATTTTCGTTAATAATCTTAGCCATTGCATTGGATGAGTTTAATGATAACTCCGATGGCTTTATAATAGCGGTATTTCCTGCCGATAAAGCCGCAACTACAGGTGCAAATGCTAATTGATATGGATAATTCCACGCGCCAATTGTTAGTGTAACACCCAGTGGTTCAGGAATAATATAACTCTTGCCAGGAATATTGGCCATATTAGTGCTAATACTTTTTCTTTTGCTCCAGCTTTTAAGTTTCTTTATGGAAAGATTTATCTCATGATAGACTAGAGAAAGCTCAGTTTCGTAATTTTCGAAACTGGATTTCTTAAAATCTTTATAAATAGCTTCGTCCAATAAGGGCTCATTATCCTTGAGAACTTTTATGAGCTTTTTCAGCTGTTTAATTCTAAAGTTTGTATCCTTGGTGGCATTAGTATTAAAAAAGTCTAATTGTGATTTTACTATTTCTGAATATGGGTTCATATTATTTTGAATTATTATTGTTACATTTTACATATGCAGTGGCTAATTTATGCTCTCATTTAAAGGATATATAATACCTATTTCTTTTATTAAATTAGGTATTGCTACCTTTGCCTAAGCACTAGCCAAAGGTAGCAATAATTGTGTATATATAAATTCTAATATTATGGTTTAATAATAAATTATAATTGCCAGATATTAATTATTCTGATTTGTTAAAATGCTGTATTTTTAATACTGTTTTATAAAAATGACATTATACTGTATAAAAGAGGATGAATAACATAAGTAAGTAATATAAAATAGGTTAATTATAACTCTTGAGTATAAAATAGTTTGTATTTTTGCAAAAATTTTAAAAGTGGTTATATTTAAGTGATTGTAATAAGTCAATTTTAGATAAAGAGTTAAATAGCAAATACTAATTAGAGATGTCTTATGATATCATATTAGTAAATTTCTTTTCTAAATAAAAAACTTCTACAATATATTTTAAATAGTGTATAGTGTTTATATTATGAAGCAAGTATTTAGAGTATTAGTACTTAGCGCCGTATTTTTCTTTTTTATTGGAAATCTCCTTGCGCAAAATGCATCTTTTAATTATTCAACCAGTACTGGTACTATAGGTACTACCTATAGTTGGATAGATTGTTCAAGTGGTACAGAAATCGATAATGCAGATTGGACTACGATTTCTACTTATTCAGGAGCAGATGAAGGATATAAAAATATTAATTTTCCATTTTCTTTTCGTTTTTATGATGATAATTATACTACCTCGGATCAGATAAGTATTTCTACGAATGGTTTTATTAGATTAGATGCTAGTGCTACTGATGATTTTACTGTTGCACAGGCTTATGACTTAGCCTCTACTGCAACTAATATGGGGCAGATAATTTGTTTAGGTATCGAAGATAATGATACAGAGGATGCAGTATCAAGAGTTTATTACCAAACAACGGGCACCACTCCAAATCGAATTTTTACTATAGAATATCAGGATCTTGAGATTAATTTTGGTACTAATAAGCATGCTGATATTCAAGTGCAGTTTTATGAAACTAGTAATAAGGTCGTAATATTAATGGGTGCAGATGATGTAAGCCAAATATCTGCAGATATAGGTATTCATAGTGGAGTAAATACATTTTTTAATAAGTGGCAAGATGTTGATAATGGTGCAAACAATGCATGGATTGAATACACAATGCCAGCTAAATCATTTAATAGTATAACTTATAACCAAGCATCTACTGCTGATGTATCTCCAAGTCAGGCTAATGCCGAAATTCTTAGAATGGATGTGGATGTAAATGTAAATGGTGGAACAGGAACATTGAACCTTAACTCAATTCAAATAACAGCTAATAATGATAATAATGCAGATATTGCATCTTCAGGAGTAAAATTATATCGAACAACAACAACTACTTTTTCAACTGCAAATCTATTGGGAACAGCGCAATCAT
>QMPB01000256.1 GCA_003648395.1 Bacteroidota bacterium | reverse complement strand
ATAAAAATATATTTTGATAAGAACCGCTATAGAACACAATCAGTCCTGCTAAAAGAGAAGAAATAGCAGAGCCTTTTTGTGAGCAGGAACGCGTATGACCGTAGTATTGTATTTTTTGATCACTCCATTTATTTAGCTTTAGATAGTCCATTATCATTCCTTTATGAGTCCCTGTTCTGAAAGCATCACCAACCCCATATAATATAAATGCTAGTATAAAAAACCAATAGTTTTCTGAAGTATAAAATACATAAAAGGAAATAATATAGGCAATGAAGGATGCAATTAGAGAGTTTTTCCGACCATAAGTGTCAGCAATTATTCCTGATGGAATTTCAAATACATTAATAAAGATCTCTCTAATAGCATATAAACTTCCAATCTCGGTAAACGATAAGCCTTTTTCAATTAGAAATAGGATAAAGAATGCATCAAAGAATCTTAGATTTTTCAGAAATCCATAAAAGCAGAATTTATAGTATTGTTTATCTTTAATTATGCTTTGCATTCTAATAAGTGTATTTGCTGTTTAATAATTTAACAAAGATAGAAAAGTACTGAATATAATAACTAACATCAAAAAAGTGATTATTATTAGGCAAATCATGAGTTCTGTGTAATATGTATCATGCGTAAAGCATTGATTCACTATTTGATATATCGTATATTTGTGCTGATTATTTAAACAAACATTATTATGAAAGAAAAAAAAATAATATATACATTCTCAAATATTGTAAAAGAGGAAGATGTTAAGAGTTTAGAGCACAATATTATTCCAAATACTTTTGTGTTAGAAATAATACACCCTTTTCCTGGGTATTACTCAGGTTCGCAGTCTTTTGCCTCAGAAAGTACTCCTAAGTTTATTTTGTTGGTACTAAAAAAGCAAAATGAATTTGATTCTTTTTATAGGGCATTAAAGAGAATTAAGAAATACTCAGATTTTGAATTTGAAGCTGATTTGGCAGAGATTGAACTATTTAATCAGCAGTACCATGCTATAAGAATAGCTAATTTACCTTCTTATGATAAACTAGTTGATATTCAACAATCTTTTATTGATGAGGGAATAGGTTTCCGTAAGTCGAAAAGGGTGGAAGCTAAGGCTTTAATTAAGATTAATAAATTTATTAGCCTTGAGCAGAATAAGGATTACTATGAAGCATCAGATTCTTCAGGTTTTGTATATTTTGGAGTAGAAAAAGAACTTAGTTGGAAAATGTTTGAACATATTACCATTAAGATTAAACATAACTTTTCTACTAAGTTTGATGCTGGAATAGGTGTTTTCTTTCATCATGGCGATATTGAAGACGTAATAAGAATATATTCTAAAGATTTAAAAAAAGAAGATATTATTGGACTAAAAGAAATGTACTTAAGAGAGTTGATTAATTATTAGGAGTTTATATGCAATATAATACTGTTTTGAATAAATGTAGAATAACTATTTCTGTCGCATAATAATTTGCATCTCAATATCTTGATTTCGTACATCGAAATCTTGAATTTTGATATGTTCATATCTGTCTTCAAAGTCTTTTCTAGAGAATACTAATTTATAATCACCAGGAGGTAGTATTATTACGTATCTACCGGTTTTCTCTTGAGTAATAAATTTACCAACTTTTTCGTTGGTTTTCTCATCATAAGCAGTAATACTCATGTCTAGTTTCTCGTAAGGAATCTTATTCTTACTTAGATATTGATAGGCTTTTACGCTATCTTTTGTTTTCTTTAATATTCTTTTAAATTCATGATTAATTGGAAAATTAAGAGTGTCAATATGTTCATTCACTTTCTTTAGATATACGAGGATATCTGTAGAATCTTTATCAAATATATTACCATGAATATAAGAATATAAGGGCTGTTTGTCTTCAAAAACAACTCTGTAAATATCTAAATCACCAAATCCATTAGGTCGTAATGCTGAGATATATGCATATCTACCACTCTGATTAAAGCTGATAGTAGTATTATCCATAGTAGTATTTACAGGGTATCCTATATTTTTAGTATTGCTCACTTCTATGGTATCATTCTCAAATGATAAATCGCATTCAAAAATATCATAGCCACCAATGCTATTATGACCTTTTGATGCAAAATATAAATGATTTGATTGGGGCTCTATATATGGGTGAGCATCATCGTAATTAGTATTGACTGTTGAATCAAATGCTACTGGAGGCATCCAAAAACCCTCAGGACTTCGTTTTGAGTAGAATAAATCTAAATCTTTTCCTCCTTTTCTTTTTGTAGGCGCTGAAATAATAATATACTTATTATCGGGAGAAATCATTAACGATTTTATATAGAACATATCTTCACCTTCAATCAAAATCTCTTTTGGATTTCTGTAGCTTTTCCCTCTTTTGGTGTAAAGGAAATATTGTTTTTTCTTAGCCAATAAATTTACACGGTATACAGCTAAATTAGATGCATTATAGGAAAGATAATTATCAATCTCAATATTAGAAGTATTGATAATAGATGAAAACCTTTTTTTCTTTTTCCACTTGCCGAATTTAAAAAGGGAATAATATATATCGGAAGCATAGTAACCATCATCATGCCTAAACCTACCACTATTTCTCATGTTCTGAGAACTGTAAACCATGAGTTTTTCGTTTGAGTTTACATATGGGTTGAATTCTGGGAATTCTGTATTTATGTATTTTCCTACATTAGTAATACTTACATTTATAGGGTTTTTTAATGCTATTCTTGCATTCTCTATCATCTCAATCATGCGTTTCGCACTTACATCATGTTTATCGTCATCGTAGCTCTTAAGAGAAAATGTATATTTTCTAAATGCAATTTCTGCACTATCAAGCATATTAGTAACTAAATAAGCTTGTCCTAAATCGTACCAGACTTTCTTATTAGCATTATTATGCGATAATATCTCACGAAAATAAGGTATAGCTTTTGATTTTTCTTTATTCAAATGCAAATGACAATATCCAACTCCCCATCTATAAAGGTCGTTTTCAGGATGAAGCTTTAGAAGAGCCTCATATTCGTGCAGACCATCATAGTAGTTGTGAAATTTAATACAGTATTTTGCAAAAATGTGATCAGGCTTCTGACCTTTGATTAGAGTTTGAGTATAAGATGAATAAGTACTAATTAGTAATAAGATTACTAATATGTATTTAGTGTTGAGATCTTTTTTATTATTAAATATACTCATCTATTTATATCGTGCTATTTGTAATAAGCGAAATTAAGTTTATGCTTAAGTGATACAATGCATACTTATTAACAATTTCTTTATTTTATTAATACTTTTTTTTAGAATGAGACAAGATGAATCGATAATTTAAAGGCGGCTTAGTATAATTTCTGATAATCGTTGTTTATTTCTACTTACAAGAATTAGATTATATTGCTTTTTGGCAAGAATCTTTGCCATTTCATATCCAATTTCCGATGTAGCTCCTGTTATTAATGTATTATTCATAATTACTTTATCTAGTTAATGTAATCAAGACGAGAATAATTGTAATTCCTTACAAATTATTATAAAAACATTTTGGACTACATTACCAACACCTTCTTTGTTATTTTCTTATTTGAATATACAATCTCAACCATATAAGTTCCTTTTGGGAGCTCTGTGATTTTATATTGCTTCTGCAATTTGCTATTTGTATAAACTAGTTCTCCTATTAAATTGTATATATTAACTTCCTTAAATCCTTTGCTATTGCTCATCTCAATACTAAAGCTTCCATTATTTGGATTTGGAAATATCTTTACATATTTATCATTCTCAACTTCATTTATTGATGTGCAATCCATTACTTTTACATAGTCAGTAATTGTTTTAGAATCGTTGCTTACAGCATTAGTAACAGTTAGTGATACACTGAAAGAACCAGTATCGCTATAGCATATATTTGTTGGGTTTTTTTGAGAGGAAGAGGAGGGCGTTGCTCCAGTAAATGTCCAACTCCATGATGTAGCTGGATTAACAGAATTATCATAAAAATTGATGCATCCATTCTTGCAAATAGTAGTTGCATCAGAAGAGAAAGAAGATGTTAAAGTAGGTACATAAGTTGTATTTAATGGTATTTGCCATACTCCACGACCAAATGTCCCTACTCTTAATAATGAACCAGAATACTGAATATCAAGATCAGTAGCTAATACATTTGGTAAACTACTTCCATATTTCGACCAAGTGGTGTCACTATTATTGAATAAATAAACTCCTATTTCTGTTCCAAGATATATATCACCACTCGATTTATCTATTTCTATGCAATAGGTAGGTAAATTAGGCAATCCACTTCCTGTTATATTAGTCCAGTTAGCTCCATTATCGGTAGTATAGAAAACCTTTTTGTCAGCAGTAAAGCCTGATTTTGTTACATATAGTTTGTTCTCATTTGTAGGGTCAACCTTTATAGCACTAATATTAAAGTTTGTAGGAAGTGAGCCAGTAATTATCTGCCATGAATTTCCATTGTCAGGAGTGAATAGTATCTTTTTTTGAAATGAAATATATATATAATTAGTATTTGTTGGGGCAATATCTAAATAATTAATAGGAACAGTATTATTAAAAAAGTTTGAGATATTGGTCCAAGAATCACCTCTATCATAAGATTTATATACTTGTTTATATCCAGCTACAATATTCTCTGGATTTACAGGGTCTAAAAGGTAGGGTGTAAGCCATGCTCCTTCTGGATTGCCAGGAATACTATCGGAGATTATACTATATGATTGGGTTGATACTATATGCTTAGTTATTGCTCCATTCTGCATGCTTGAGTATATATAATTTCCATTAGAATAGTCAATTGCAGTTTTCATTCCATCTCCATAATTTAGATGTATTTCTGTATTATTTAATATGGCAAAAGTTCCATTATCTTGTCTTCCTCCCATAAAAGCACTGCTGTCAGTTTGTGCATTACAAATACTATATAGCTCACTTATCTGAATTCTATTTGTAATGTCTTGCCATAGAGTGTCCGGAAGTTCTATTTTGAATATTCCACCATCATTACACTCAAATAATGTATTATTATTCAGAGGATGAAAAGCAAAATAGTGTTTATCAGCATGTACTACTTGGGTTCCACTCATATTGATAGATGCATGATCTGTCCAACAAGTTTCATTCTGCCAATTATACCCACCATCTATTGATTTATAGGTGCTAATTCCTCCAAAATATAGTAAGTTAGAGTCAATAGGACTAGTAATTATTTCTATATCATACCAACCTTGACCATCAGGTGAAGTGCCATCTGACATACCTCCTAATAAATTATTACCATATATGCTTCCATCATATATTTTTGTCCAAGTATTGCCTATATCAAATGATTTATATATTCCGTCAAGATTATGGTAGGTTTTATTACTTGTTGCAATGGTAATAGTATTAGGGTTTTTAGGGCTTACTGCCATAGCAATTCTTTCTACGTCGCTAAAAGTCTTTTTTAGAGTAAAAGAAACTCCATCAGTACTTGTATATATTTGCGCATTGCCATAACGCTCATAAGTAGATGCATAAATAGTATCGTAACTATTAGGATTAAAAATAATATCAATGAAATTCCCAGCTTCTAAAATTGACCAATTATTACCAGCATCAGTTGTTTTTAATATGCCAACCGAAGAAGCAATATATAGAATGCTAGGATTGACCTTATTAATGATAATTTTATTGAAGGCAGCATCATCTTCTTGATTTACGCTATATATATTTACCCATGAACTGCCTCCATCAGTTGATTTTAGAATACCTATACTTTGTGAGTTCCCATGGTTAGTATTTCCAAAAGGCCAATAAAGACCTCCTATAACAGCCTCCCCATCTCCAGTACTTATATACATAATATTAGGATTGTTTGGATTTACAACTATTGAGCTTATGCCAAGTGTTGGAAGGCTATCGGTAATTGGAGCCCAAGAAGTGCCACCATCAATGGTTTTCCACATACCGCCACCAGAAGCACCTATCCACATAGTATTGGTGTCGGTTGGGTGAAATTCAAGGCAATTTATTCTGCCCAAACCTTGAATGCTTTTCTCATAAGGGCCTCTAGCTTTCCATATATTATTACTCTTTGTTGTTTGAGAATTATTGTTTTTTTGCTTTTTCCATTCTTCCCATACAATATTGCTTTTGGGGAAATTACCCAAAGAATCTACTCTTTGTTCCCAAAACCATTCCCATCGTTTATATTGTTTATAGCCAGGAGCTTTTCGGGTTTTCCCATCAATGGTAATCTTACCTTTTACAATATTATTTTCTTTGCAATAATTGTTAAAGTTCTTCTGTATTTCGTAAAAGTTAGATTTCTTAGGATTATTATTCTCTACAGTGTTTTGTGAAATTACAATATTCGCTAACAATAGCAATATTGCTAGTGATATTAGAGTTTTTATTTTTCTCATTTGTAATTAGGTATTATTGTTAGGTTTTAAAGCTTAATTATAGAATTAGCAAATATAACAGGGCAAACGCATCTAAATTAACTTCATTTATTAATAATGATTATTTAGCATTATGCTAAAAGCAAATGTTTATATCAAAAATGATATCATCTAATCTCACGAATTACACGAATATATTATCCGCTCGCGGATAATAATTAGTTAAATT
>QMPB01000255.1 GCA_003648395.1 Bacteroidota bacterium | reverse complement strand
TACACAATGTTTAAGATTCATCTTTATTACAGAATCAGCAATTCTATTTGGCTCATCATAATCTACAGCCAAAGGAACTCCTGTCATTGTATTGCAAAACTTACACGAACGAGTACAAATTTCACCAAGAATCATGAAAGTAGCAGTTCCTGCATTCCAACATTCTCCCATATTTGGGCAGTTTCCACTAGTACATATAGTATGAAGTTTATTCTTAGCAACAATATCTTTTACATTAATATATGTTTTACCTGATGGTAATGGACTTTTCATCCATTTTGGCTTTCGTTGTATCTTTCGTTTGTTGTTCATTATTCTTTGTTTGTTGTTTCAACTATTAACTGAAGACTGTTGACTGTCTACTACTTCATTAATTTCCATCCAAAAACCGCTGTCATATCTTCCAAAAGCTCTTGCTTTATAACTTCAATATCCATTTTTCTACCAAGTTCTTTCTCCAATGAAGTAACACCTTTATCAGTAAAACCGCAAGGATTTATATAGTCAAAATAATTAAGGTCAGTATTAACATTAAAAGCAAAACCGTGCATGCTAATATATCTACTTGCTCTAACTCCGATTGCTCCAATTTTCCTGGTTTTTCCTGCCTTATCAATGTCTAGCCATACACCTGTAGCACCATCAAGTCTTTTTCCCTCTATACCATAACGAGCAATGTTTTTTATAATACTTTCTTCTAATTTCTCAATATAAGTACGAATTCCTAGGCCAAAAGCTTCCAAGTCAATTATTGGATAGCCAACAATTTGTCCAGGTCCATGATATGTAATATCACCACCTCTATTAGTTTTGTAGAATTTAGCTTCCTTTGCTTTAAGCTGAATACTATTAAGCAATAGATTTTGCTCTTTGCCACTTTTGCCAAGAGTATATACGTGAGGATGTTCGCAAAAAAAAAGATTATACTTATTCTCTTTTTGCTGCACTTTTTCAAGTTTCTGATTTTCAAGTTTTGTATTCATAGTCTTTTGAAATACAGTTTCTTGAAGATCCCATGCTTCTTGATAATCAATATTTGATAAATCTTTATAAAATACTTTTGTCATACTAAAAATATATAATTTGCAAATATATGCTTTTGAGTAGATTTATATGGAATTGAGATTAGTTTTTTATTAGTTTGAAATAATTTTTAGCAAGGTGTGGAATTCATTTATAAAGTTTAGTATAAAATATACTATCTTTGCTATTGAAATAAGGCATAGTTTGTGGTTGTTTATTTATAATAAAATATCTCAAAATGAAATCATCATTATATAAAAATCTAATTATTCTGTTTTTGACTTTTAGTGTATCATCAATGATGGCTCAATTTTCAAGTGTAAATAATGTAAAGGATTTTTGTATAAAATCGCTCAAAACAAATAATATTGATGACTTTGTTTCTACATTTAGTGATCCTATTGAAATAAGCCTTCCAGATCAAGAAAATTCATACTCGAAAGTTCAAGCGGGAATGGTTATTCGTAAATTTTTGAATAATAATAAAGTTGACTCATTTACCAAAAAACAAAGTGGAAAGTCCACAGGAGGCTCAGAATTTATTATCGGGAATATGAAATCGGTTAATGGTCAGGAGTACCAAATCTATTTTTTATTTACGATGATTGATAATAAAGCGTTTTTGCATTTAATTGAATTTGAATTACTTTAATCCATGTATATAGATAAAATTATTAAAGAAGCTATAGCTGAAGATGTTGGTGTTGGTGATTATACTTCCCTTTCTACAATTCCAAAAGAAGCTCAAGCAACAGCAAAACTAGTAATTAAAGAAGCGGGAATTTTAGCAGGAGTAGATATTGCTAAGAAAGTATTTGAAGTTGTAGACTCTGATGTTGAGTTTATTAAAAAAATTGAAGATGGAGTAGCTGTTGATATAGGTGATATTGTTTTTAAGGTAAAAGGTTCAGCAATTTCAATTCTTACTGCTGAACGTTTAGCATTGAATTTTATGCAGCGTATGAGTGGTATTGCTACAAATACAAATAAGTATGTAAAGCTCCTTAAGGGAACTTATACTAAAGTTCTTGACACTAGAAAAACAACACCTTTATTAAGAGAGCTAGAGAAATATTCTGTGAAAGTTGGTGGAGGTGAAAATCACAGATTTGCTTTATATGATATGATTATGATTAAGGATAATCATATTGATTTTGCTGGAGGAATAATTCCTGCAATTAAATCTTGTAATAAATATTTGGCTGACAATAAGTTAAATTTGAAAATAGAAGTAGAGGTTAGAAATTTGACAGAGGTTATTGAAGTATTACAATGTAGTGGGGTAGATAGAATTATGCTTGATAATTTTACTCCAAGCGAAATAGAAGATGCACTTCTTTTAATTGATGGTATTTACGAAACTGAAGCTTCTGGTGGTATTACTGAGGAAACTATTCGTGCTTATGCGGAGACAGGAGTTGATTTTATAAGTGTGGGAGCATTAACACATCATATTAAGAGCTTAGATATGAGTTTAGTGTCCGATATTGGATAATATGCAAAAACTATCTGAAAGAATAGAAGAAATTAGATTTGTTAGAAAGATTATTTTTCTAGCAAAGAAATTTACTTTGCCAGGATTTCAAGGAGTTCCAATTTATAATGTTGTAAAGCTATTCTTTAAGGCAATTGATGAAGGCGAAATATTTCAAAGAGCAGCAGCAATAAGCTATAATTTCTTTGTGGCGCTTTTCCCAGGTCTACTCGTTGCGTTTACACTTATACCGTATATTCCTATTGATGATTTTCAGGAAAGATTAATGAAGATTATTGAAAAAGCTTTACCTGATGGAACAAATGACTCTGTTATTGAAGTGATAAATAGTATTATTAATATTCCTCATAGTGGTGCTCTTTCTCTGGGTTTCTTTTTAGCGCTATTCTTTTCTACTAATGGTTTTAAAAGTATTATTATTGCTTTTAATTCATCTGTATTAATTCACGATGACCGTTCGTTTCTCAGCTTGCAGTGGGTGTCGTTTGTAATGTCGTTTGTATTTGCCGTAACCACTGTAATAGCTATTATAACTATTATTATTAGCGAATTCTTTTTAAGTTTTTTAGTTGATTATGGTTTTATAGTTCAGGATGTTATTTATTATTTACTATTAATTGGGAACTGGTTTATTTTTGTTTTTATGATTCTTTTTATGGTAGCATTTTTATATTACTTAGCCCCAAAAGCAAGAGCCAAATTTCGACTGATTTCTCCAGGATCAATTGTCGCTACCATCGTAATTATTCTTTTTATGATTGTTTTCAATGTCTATTTAGAGAATTTTAATAAATATAATGTGCTTTATGGTTCCATAGGAACTCTTTTAATTGTTCTTTTGTGGATATATGTAAATGCCTTTATTTTGCTACTAGGATTCGAGATTAATAGCTCTGTTTTTATTGCTAAGAACGAGGAAAACGTTCATTGGATAAAAAATAGTTCAAAATAATATATCTATTGCGATCGAAAATTGTTATAATATCATGGTCATAATTAATTAATTATCAATATGTTTAATATTTTAATTATTTTTTAATATTAGTATTTCTCCTTTTTCTGTCTTAATTAATTCAGTACTTTAGTATTCTAATTATAATTTCACTACCTTTACGGTCGTATAATAGTATATATAGTATTTGTAATTATATATATTGCTCAATATAAATGCTCCGTAACCAATTTTACTTTTTTGGTTGTATTAAAAACGATTATAAATGAATAAGTGGGTTAAGAAATCTGGGATAAATGGTTTTACCTTAAGCTTTGATGGAAAAATTGAAAAAGAATTTAGGAGATTTTATTTCGATTCATCAATAGTTACAACAAGAATTTCATTACTTCTAGTTGGTGCTCTATATGGTATTTTTGGCATACTTGATTTTTTAGTTGCTGAGGATTATATGGGCTTGTTTTTTCAAATACGATTTCTTGTTATTATCCCCTTTTTATTAATAATACTTGCACTTTCTTTTACCAAAAGATTTATTTTATATTGGCAAGAAATTTTGTTTACAGCTTATATTGTTGGTGCTGTAGGGATTATTCTAATGAGTGGTTTTATGCCTAATTATTCACTATATAGTAGTGGCTTAATGTTAATATTTTTAGCAGGCTCTGTTCTTGTAAAACTGCGTTTCTTTCTTTCTTCTGTAGCGGGATGGATAACAATAGTGTTTTATAATATTATTTCTATTTCCGGATTTAATACTGATATTGATGTTATTGTTACAAATGATTTTTTCTTTATTAGTGCTATTGTTATTGGAATGTTTGCTTCTTATTATGCTGAGATATTTGGCAGAAGAAATTTCGAGTTAATGAGGCAATTAGAAAGAAAAAAGAAGGAACTTGAAGAATCTCATACTAATTTGGAAAAGATTGTTGACCAAAGAACAATTGAGTTATACGAAAGAAATGAGGAGTTAAATGAAGAAATTTCTAGAAGAGTAATTATAGAAAAGCAGCTTATAAAAGCAAAAGAGAAAGCTGAGCAATCAGATAAATTAAAATCTGCTTTCCTTGCAAATATGAGTCACGAAATACGAACCCCAATGAATGCAATTATTGGCTTTTCAAATCTTTTAAACGAGGCAGAGAATGGATATGAGTTGAATGAATTTATTAGGATAATTGTTAATAATGGAGAACATTTATTAGTTTTAATAAACGATATTATTGATTTATCGAGAATAGAATCGGGGGTAATAGAAGTAATTAAAAGTGAGTTTAATATTAATACTTTAATGAAAGAGGTATACGATTTATTTATTATTGATAATAATATTGTTAATAAATCTCTTATTTTGAAAATGAATAATGAGCTTGATAAAAAAGATGCTTTCATAAGAACAGATCGGACACGTTTAAAACAGATTATTATTAATCTGGTTGGTAATGCAAGTAAATATACTAATGAAGGCAGTATAGAATTTGGATATTCAGTTGATAATAGTGATGAGAGTCTTTACTTTTATGTTAAGGACACTGGAATGGGAATATCTAATGAACAAAAGAAATATATTTTTGATAGATTTATGCAAGTAACAACTACTAATACTCCTACTAAAGGGAGTAAAGGTTTGGGTTTAGCTATTACGAAAACATATTTGAAGATGATGGGTGGAAGCATAGGGGTAAAAAGTGAACTCAATGTAGGATCAGAATTTTATTTTAGCCTGCCAATTGAAATAATTAAGAAATAGAGATGGAAAATAAATGGGAAGATAAGGTTATTTTAATTGTTGATGATATAAAGATAAATTATATATTAATAACTAGGCAGTTACGGAAATATGGAGCATCGTTTGTTTGGTTGAAAGATGGCACTGAAGTTGTAAAATATGTACAATCTAAAAAACAGGTTGATTTAATCTTGATGGATGTTAGAATGCCAAATTTAAATGGGGTAGAAGCAACTATAGTTATTAAGAAACTAAATCCTAAGATTCCTATTATTATGCAGACAGCATGTGTTATGGGAGACGATTGTGATAAGCTTGAAGATTCTCAATGCGATGATATTATTTATAAACCAATTATTGCAGAAAAATTAATAGAGATGATTAATAAGTTTATTTGATAGCCTTTCTTAAAGTAAAAGAGAATGTAGTGCCTATTCCAATACTACTACGTACATTAATGGTCTGATTATGAGCTTCAATAATGTGCTTAACAATACTTAATCCTAAGCCTGTACCTCCATGATTTCTTGACCTAGCAGTATCAACTCTATAGAATCTATCAAAAAGATGAGGTATGTTTTCCATTGAAATACCTATTCCATTATCACTTATCTCAACAAGAAAATGCTCGTCCATATCGTAGAAACTTACCTTTACATAGGGATTAAGTGGTTCACCAATATAGTTTATAGCATTATCAATTAGATTTATTAATACTTGTTTTATTCTTTCTTTATCAGCAAAAACTAAAATATTATTATCACTTATTCCTTTAGAAAGGTGTAGATTAATTCCTCTTTTTTTAGCTTTAACTTCTAAGAAATCCGTTACTTCCTTAGCTAAATCCAGTATGTTAAATTTATAGGGTTGAATTTCAACAATTTTAGATTCTAAGGCGCTGATAGTCTCCAAATCTTTTACCATACTAATCATTCTATCCACAACTTTAGCAGACTTTTCTAAATATTTAATATTAATATCTTCATCGTAAATGCCCCCTTCTAAAAGAGTAAGTATGTAACCTTGAATATTAAATATTGGAGTCTTTAATTCGTGAGAAACATTGCCAATATAGTCTTTTCGATATTTTTCTAAAGCTTTTAAGCTTTGTATTTCATCCTTATTAATTCTTGCCCATTCAAGCACCTCTTTATTAACATCTTCAAATAAATCAATATTACTAACAAATTCATCTTCATTCAAAGTTTTTCCTCTTTTCAAACGGTGAATGGTTTTATATACAAGTTTTATTTTTTTATATATGAATGATTCAAGAGTCTGATAGATAATAAAATAAGTAAAAATTGAAATAGTTAGTATTCCAAGAATATATGTTAGAATTCCCATCTGAGAATAGAGAAGACTAAAGATAAAAGCAATTAATACATTTACACTAACAATAGTTATTGTAGTAAGCAGGGATAGTTTGTTAGAGTTAGATTTGAGCTTC
>QMPB01000254.1 GCA_003648395.1 Bacteroidota bacterium | reverse complement strand
TGATAAACAACAAACAACAAACAACAAACAACAAACAACAAACAACAAACAACTAACTAACTAACCTAAACAACCTTACTCCACATAAACCACCAACCCCTTCAAATATTCTCCTTCAGGATGGTAGATGCTTACAAGATGATCGGCAGGTTGTGAAAGGTGATGAAGTATCTTAACTCTTCTGCCACTTTGTATTGCTGCTGACATAACTGTAGATTCAAATCGCCTTCTGTCAACTACTTGCGAACATGAAAAAGTAAATAGAATTCCTCCTTTAGCTATCTTCTTAAAAGCTGTAGCATTCAGTCTTTTATAGCCTTGAACTGCCTTATGTCTAACATCTCTATGCTTTGCATAAGCAGGAGGGTCAAGAATTATTAAATCGTATTCTTCTTCCATTTCTTGCAAATAACTCATAGTGTCAATTGCAAAAGATTTATGATTTGATTCTTTATAACCATTGAGTTCTACATTCTCATCTGTTAAATCTATTGCTTTAGCAGAGCTATCAACAGAGTGAACAAGTTTTGCTCCTTGCTGTAATGAATATACAGAGAATGCTCCAGTATAGCAGAATGTATTTAGTACTTTTCTGCCTTTAGAATAATTTCCAACAAGTTCTCTATTAAATCTTTGGTCGATGAAGAAACCAGTTTTTTGTCCGCTAATCCAGTTTACCTTAAACTTATTATTGTTTTCCAAAACAATCTCAGATTCTTTATCACCCAAAAGAAACTCATTCTCAAAATCAAATTCTGAAGACTTTGGTAAACTTTCCTTACTTTTAGAATAAACGGTGTGAAGTTTGTCGCCATATATCTCTTTTAAAGCTTTAGTAAACTCATGGCGAAGAAGATACATTCCAATTGAATGAGCTTGAAAAACAACAGCACCATTATAATAGTCTAAAACTAAGCCTGGTAAGCTATCTCCTTCAGCGAAAACTAATCGATAAACGTTAGTGTTCTTATTATCAGTAAGTCCAATAGCTGTGCGAATATTGTAAGCAGTTTGTAATCTTTCCTTCCAAAATTCGTAATTGGGTTCTATTTGCTCAAAACTAAAAATACGAACAGCAATGGATCCATTTTGCCAATGACCACAGCCAAGAAACATATCTTTATTATTGTAAACATCTACAATATCACCCTCATTTGTTGATCCGTATGTCTTTTTTATTGCTCCAGAAAACACCCAAGGATGTTGTCTTTTTACAGCCTCGTCTTTTCCTGATTTTAGTACTATTTTTGTTCTTTCCATTGCTATTATTCTTAATAATTTTGAACTGCAAAAATAGTCTTTATTTTAATGTTATTTTCATGCCGTTTTTTATTGAGAAAATAGTATTTAAGTTGGAATTATAATTCTATTTCTATTATATGTACAGTTCTGCTTTATTATATCTATTACATAACTATGTTAGTATGTAAAATATTGATATATAGTGAGTAAATTAAATTTATCCTAAAATAATTAGTGAGTAAATATTGGATTATTTAATTAAGATTTTTCAACATTTCAATGGTTAAAAGTATGTTTTAACTTTGGTGTAATTAATATGAACATTAATTATTTTTACAGAAATTAATATCTAACTAATCTATTATCTAATGAGAAAAATATTTGGAATGGGATTTATTGCAATTCTTGCAGTATTGGTTTTAACATCATCAAGTCCTAATAAGAAAAAGAAATCAAAGCAATTTCGTGGAACTATTACTTATTCATTGAGTTATGAAGGTGATGCTATGAGCGATATTCAGAAAGCAAAACTTCCTAATTCTATTTCAGTTAAAATGTATGATGGAATGAGTAAATTTACAGAGGTGATGGGACCTGCTAGCCAAACTACAATTATCAATCCAAAGGCAGATAAATATACAGTTCTAATTGAAGCTGGAATGAAAAAAGCAGCATTAGTAATGAAGTATAGTGATATTAATAATGATTCTTTATTAAAGTTTACTACAGAGATTGATTATTCAGCAGACACAAAAATTATTGCAGGCTATACATGCAAAAAAGCAATAGTAACTTTTACTCCAAAAGAAGGGGTAGAAGATGAGGAAAGAATGTATTCTGTTTTTTATTCTGAAGAATTGGGTAGTGTAGAAGATAATAACGATGGGTATTTTAAAGGAATACCAGGTATGTTGTTAGAGTCATATCAGGTATCTCCAGGCTTTGCGGTTAAATATTTAGCTACAGAAGTAAAAAAAGGAAAAGTAAAGGATTTAGATTTTCTTATGCCATCTGATTTTAAAGAATTTACAGATCAGGATGACCTAATGGATTATTTACAAGGGAAATAGAATTGTTTGATAGATGGGAAAAGCGAATAAGAAATCAGTTAAGAATGCATTGAGCAATGATGAAGATCAAGCTCAAAAGCCTAATAAGAGAAAAAAGAAATCAAGCAAGAAAAAATCTAGCTTGAATCTAGATTCTTTAGGTTTTAAAATTAAAGATGAAAGAATAACTCGGGTATCTGGAATCTTTTTGATAGTAATTTCACTTTTCCTATTTATTTCGTTTGTTTCTTATTTTATTAGTTGGTTTAGCTGGGATGCTGACGATATTTTCTCACATATAAGTTTCAGTAGAGTATTATTCGATCAAGATATTCAAGTACATAATATTACAGGAAGGTTAGGAGCTTCTATTTCGCAAGTATTTATTAAGAGCTGGTTTGGAATATCTTCATTTCTATTACTTTATATAATTGCTCTTATAGGTCTTAGATGGATGTTGGATATTAAGATTTTATCTATTCGTAAAGCTATTAGGCATAGTGCTTTTATTATCATTTGGCTATCAGTAACGCTTGGGTTCTTTCTTCAGGGACCTAAATCTTCAATCTTTGGAGGAATATTTGGCTATGAAACTAGTAATTACTTTGAAGGTTTAATTGGTAAGCCAGGTGTTATACTTTTGATTTTGTTTTCATTAGTTAGCTTTATTATTTTCTCTTTTAATATTTCTAAGTTGTTCTCTATGTTAAAGCCAAAGGCAAAGGAAGAAAATATAAATATGGATAATTATGAGGTTGATGGATTATCTATTGATGAATTGGCGAAATTGCATAATGATTCTAAAGAAGAAAAAGATGATGAAATAGGTTCTGTAGATTTTGATTTGAGAGTGGGTACTGACGATGAGAAACAAAATGAAAAACATGATACTAAACCTAAAAATGAAAATGAGATTGATTTGGACTTTGAAGTGTCGGAAACAATAGAAGAAGATACAATAGAAGACGGAAGTATCGGTTTAAGTGTCGAAAATGAAAGCCCAAAAGATGAGAATAATAAGTCTGATGAAGAACTAGATTTAAGTATTGTAGAGACAGAGAAAGAAGAAATACTCGATGCGAAAGAAGTAGAAAGAACACATGGAATAGATACTCTATACGATCCCAAAGAAGATTTAGTAGGATTTAAGAATCCTTCAATTGATTTACTTGAAGAACATAGTACAAGTAATGAAATATCAATTAATAAGGAAGAGCTGCAAAGGAATAAGGATAAGATAGTAGAAACTCTTGCTAACTATTCTATAAAAATTGATAAAATTAGAGCTACAGTAGGGCCTACAATTACACTATATGAGATAGTACCTGCTCCAGGAGTACGTATTTCTAAAATTAAAAATCTTGAAGATGATATTGCCATGAGTTTAGCTGCTCTAGGTATTCGTATTATTGCTCCAATACCTGGACGTGGTACTATTGGTATTGAAGTTCCAAACGCTAATCCTGAGATTATCTCAATGAAGACTATTATTGCATCTGAGAAATTTCAAAATGCTAAATTTGATTTACCAGTTGCAATTGGTAAAACCATTTCCAATGAAACCTTTGTTTTTGATTTGGCAAAAATGCCTCACTTACTTGTTGCTGGTGCTACCGGACAAGGTAAGTCTGTAGGCTTAAATGCAATAATTACATCTCTTCTTTACAAAAAACATCCAGCACAGCTTAAGTTTGTAATGGTTGACCCCAAGAAAGTAGAATTCTCACTATTCTCAAAAATCGAGAAACATTATCTTGCTAAATTACCAGATCGTACTGATGCAATTATTACTGATAATAAAGATGTAATAAATACATTAAACTCTCTTACCATTGAAATGGATGATAGGTATGAGTTATTAAAAACAGCTCGTGCTAGAAACCTAAAAGAATATAACGAGAAGTTTATTAATAGAAAATTAAATCCTGAAAATGGCCATCGTTATATGCCTTATATAGTATTGGTAGTTGATGAGTTTGCAGATTTAATTATGACAGCAGGAAAAGAAGTGGAAGCCCCAATTGCTCGATTAGCACAGCTGGCTAGGGCTATTGGTATTCACTTAATTATTGCTACTCAGCGTCCAAGTGTGAATGTAATTACAGGTATGATAAAAGCGAACTTCCCAGCTCGTATTGCATTTCGTGTTACTTCTAAAATTGATTCAAGAACAATACTAGATGCAGGTGGTGCTGATCAGCTTATTGGACGTGGTGATATGCTGTTTTCAAAAGGAGATGGTCTTGTGCGTCTACAGTGTGCCTTTGTAGATACTCCAGAAGTTGAAGCTATAGTTGATTTTATTGGTAACCAACGAGGTTATGCCTCTGCTTTTAATTTACCTGAGTTTGTTGGTGATGAGGATAGTGGTAAAGCAGATATTGCTGCTGAGGATAGAGATGTACTGTTTGAAGATGCTGCTAGAATGATAGTTAATCATCAGCAAGGTAGTACTTCCCTAATTCAACGTAAAATGAAGCTTGGCTACAATAGAGCTGGTAGAATTATTGACCAATTAGAAGCTGCCAATATAGTAGGCCCATTTGGAGGAAGTAAGGCAAGAGATGTGCTTATTAAAGATATTGTATCTTTGGAACAGTATTTGGAAGACATGCGTGGCGGCAAGTAAATAATCATTTTATTTACTTATTTTTGTACCCCTATTTTTATTTAAATAATATCTTCCCTTATGATGGGTTGTAAAAACTAATTAATATGAATAAATTACTATTACCACTTGTGCTTATTTCACTAATATTCACAAATCAACTTAAAGCTCAGAATAAGAATCTTGATGTAAATAAAATACTCAAAGAAGTTTCCACTAAAGCGCAATCTTACGATAATTTAAAATTTGATTTCTCATATAGAATGATAGATAAAGCCCACGATATTGATAATGATATTAAAGGTAGTATCGTAATGAAAGGTGATATGTATAATCTTCATATTATGGGTAGAAATGTAGTTTCTGATGGGAAAACTCAATGGTCTAATGATCCTGATGCAGAAGAAATTCAAATTACTGATGCTTCAGAATCTGCTAATTCATTTAGTTTTCTTAAGATTATTACATCTGTAAACAATGATTATACTCCTAAATATATTAAAACGGAGAAAAAGAATGGTAAGTCATTCTATATTGTTGATATGACTCCCACAACAGGAAAGTCTTATTACAAAGTAAGATTAAAAATAGAGAAGGAGAAGTCATATATTCAAGAGGCTAATATATATGAAAAGGATGGTGTTGAGTATACTTTTACTGTAGAAAAATTTTCTACTAATTTAGAGTTGCCAGAGGGATATTTTATTATTGATCCAGCTAAGTATCCAGACTCAGAAGTAGTTGATTTAAGGTAAATTCAAAAAATATTACACAAAAAAAGCCATGAATATCATGGCTTTTTTTGTGTATATTGTTTTTCTAGTATAGAAAGCCAAATGTTAGTCCACCTGAAATTGCTAAAGGAAAATCATTATCTCCAGTTAAAGTATGGCTATAAAAATAGTTCATATAATTATTATCTGAATTTGAAAAACCATATCCAAATCCAACCCACCAAGAAAGTGCTACTGCATCATCAAAAACATATTGTTTCCCAATATTTAACATTAATGCAGCAGAAAAATAATCTCCTCTAACATAAGATGATAAGTCTTGACCAGTAACTGGATTATATGAATAATGGTAAGTAGTTGCTGAGAAATATGATAAATTTAAGTCGGGCCTAATAAAGAATCCATTTAGAATATTTGTATAATGGTAGGCATTATTGTATGCTTCTTTTCTTATAATAAACTTATGTCCAACTCTTAAAAAAGCACCTGTAGGATTATCATCTCCAGTATTGAAGCCCATTCCTATTATACCTAAAGAAGCTTCGATACTCCTATTAGCTTTAATACTTCTTTCGTAAGCAAAAGTAAAATTACCAGTAAAAGGAGCAATTAAGTCTATCTTAAACATATTTTTCTTGCTGTCATTATATGATCTTGTTCCACTATACTGTTCTGCAAGATTAATAACATTTCCAGCCTCAAACTCTATTCTTTCGACTCTATCTACAGGAATTGAAAATGAAACGTCGCTGCTAAATTGAGGTTGAGTATATTCAATGATCTTTACTCCAACTTTAGTGACTTTACATTCTATTACTTCTTTGTTTTTCTTAATAATTTTGTCTTGTGCCTTTAGACTTCCACTTATTATAATAAGTAGACTTATGAGTGTAAGTGTAATAATATTTTTCATAATAGTAATTTTTTTAAATAAAATAACTGTATTACAGCAAGCAAAGATAATATAAATAACTATAGTGAAACAAATAACAGTTATAAAAATGTCTTTATTAAATAAATA
>QMPB01000253.1 GCA_003648395.1 Bacteroidota bacterium | reverse complement strand
TGTTTTAGTGGAAGTTGGTTTGTGAGTCACAGTTAGGAATGGTATCACTAGTACTGTTCTTGTCTTAATCCTTGTTTTAGTGGAAGTTGGTTTGTGAGAGCACTTTTTGTACATCCCTTAACTTTAAGACATTATACCTTATATAATTGATAGCTAAAGCCATTTTTTGGTATGTTTAATGAACTTTTTACAGCCTGCAAAAATAATACTTTTTTTACTTGTCATAATAATTATTTAAATTAACATCTGCTACAAATTTAAGTATTATTTCTACTCAAAAAACACTACCTTATACTAACTTAAAACAATCGCACGCCAACCACTCTTTTTTGTCTTTGGATTAATTTCTTTTATAGCAATTCCTTTAATAGTTTGTTTGCTTAGGGCAATTTTTGACAATTCGCGAGAATTAATATATACACTATTTACAAAAGCAAAGTCTTTAACTCGTTTTATTTTCCCTTCAAATTGCCTTATATAATTATTCTGAACCACAGCCTTAATCTCATTATGCGAAATAATATTGCCTTTATATATTTTTAAATCAAGCATCTGCCCTATTGGCATCTTTTTTTTTGTTCTAAGCATCTTACTATTTCCATTTGCATCTAACACAAAATAACATCTCTTTTTTGAATTATACGATACTATTATAGCCTCTATAAACTGCAATTCATCAAAGGCTGTCAATATGGCTAGCTTCTCTGATTTTTTAGTTAATTGCTTTACTTTTTCTATAACAACTTCATTATCATTTTCCTCATTACTTATTTTCAGAATGTCTGATTTAATATTCCACTTATTCTTATTTTTTATTACAATAAGCTTTCTTGCATAATACTGGGCAATACTCAAATCCTTTTCCACAAAGGAATAAACCAATTTATCCAATATACCAACACTAAAAGCTTCTTTTTGTGCAACAGATAATGCATATATCAATAAACTTATTTGCTGCTCACTGTCATTTGTACATTTTGCTACCATCTCCCATGCCCAACTCTGACTATAATTCTTACGTACAAAATTTATAGCACTCCTATACGCATCTTCTTGTAGGTTAGCCATCAAATACACTTTAGCTTGATAATATGCTGTGAATTTATATTTATTTATTTTCTTTTCATTTAAAATCTCCATTACCTCACTTAGCTTACTTACAGCATCTGCATTATTATCTTCTAAAGATTGCAACCATGTTTTTATAAACGTATAGAGCAACTGCTCGTAAAGCGGCATCATTTTTACGTCTTTATATGTTTCAGATACAAAATCTTGATCCATATAATTATCCAATCCTAACATATCAACAATCATCCAAGCATAATCATGGCCTTTTGTTTTTTTAAGCATTGTTTTTATCAAAACAGATTTACTTTGTGAGGCACCAAAGCCAGTAATAAGTTTATTTACCAACAGCAAGAAATCAAATAACCTGCTTCTTCCGCTAGACAGCCCTGGCTGTTTATTAATAAACTTAACCAATTGCCAATTTACACTCTCGTTAAACATTAAATTATCTAGATAACTCAAATCATATATTTTATCCGTTATACGATAAAGCATCTCAGCATTATTAATATCAACTGCCAATTTCAAATAAGAATAATACACCCATTGCATATCTTGCAGATAGGGCTCATACTTAGGCTCTATTATCAACTTATTCTCTGCCATTAAGTATGCGTCTTTTAGTTTACCTGATTTCCTTAGTTGATTTACCGTAGTTTCCATAGTTGTGTTCTTTATAACAAAATATTATATAAATAATGTATTTCCCGGGTCTGTAACCAAATCAAAATCTACATTTAACCCCACTATCTTCATGCTATTTAGTATATCCTCCCCTATTGGAATAAAAAATATACTATCATGATTATCATACATAGCGTTTATTTCCTTTAACGTTTTATGAATTTCTAAGTATTTTTTGCGCTTAAATTCAGCTAAAAAAACCGACTTTTGAACTCTTGTACACCCTTGTTTTATAAGATATTTGGATATATGTGTTCTAACCTTATCATTCTCTATATCGTACATAATAAATGCATACATAACATCAATTTTTCGTTTTCTAAAACCTTTTAGCACTTTATCAACTATAGGCAACCGCTCTTCAAGTGACAATAATTCATACGACATTGGCACCCTTATCAAATCATTATCACCAAGGCCCGCCTTAGTTATCATCACTATTTTTTCGTAAAAAGATAGTTTTTTCTTTTTCTTAGTAGACATCGGCTTCTAATTTAAATTTGCAACATTACTAAAGCCTGTTTTTGCAACTACATTTTGATCAAAGTTATAATCAGCAGCAGGGCGATACACTACAGACTCAACCATACTTTTAACAATTTCGCTAAGCTGAGGATGATGACCTCTTCGTGGTGAAATAACAACTCTAAATCCCTTTTTACCATAAAATACATTTAGTTCCGCAAAATCATTCTCTTTTACAAACTTAAGCTTCTTACCATAGCTAATATTTACTTGCTCTGTTAGCTTAATACTATAAGCCTCAATTTCCTTTTCAATTGGAGCAATAATAAGGTCAAGAGCCTCAGGTACATTAACATCATTATTGCGCTTTGGCGCCTTAGGATTTAGTTTTGATAATATATCCTTATACACATCTTTATTAAGCTCTTTATTATCTTTTTTTACTGGATTATCAACTTCTGCATTAGCCATTTGCTCAAGTAAATCAAATTGTGAAACATATTTTACCGCATCTACTTCTATTGGGTTGGGATTATAAATAGCAGTATTATCAACACTTAAAAAGCATATTCTACTAACATCAGATGTTTTAAAATCTACATACTTTTCTAAACTATAATGACGAGCAAACTCATTGGAAAAAGCTTTATAGAAACTAGTGTATTTTGAAGTATCAACAATTGGGTCTTTTAGTTTAAAAACAAGCTTCATCCCATCGCCACCAGGAGATGCAAACACCAATACTATACGCTTATCGTTAGAAAATAAATTCTTTAGGCGTTCCTCTTCCATAACATCAGTATATACATGGTCCAAATCCAACACAAACCAATTAATTTCGATAAAATTATCCATACGGCGGATCCCTCCTTCAAACTCCGCTCCAATAAAATATGGCAAGTGTCGCTTTTGAATAGTATAAGCTTGCTTATCAAACTCTTTTACTTTCTGCAGACGAATAATTTTACGATACAAATCTTCACTAGGCTCATTTATTGCCTTATAAATATCCTCAATACGAGTTAGTTTAACCACATCGGCTGATGAATTTGTAATATCTTGTCCGATAAATATTTTTTGATTTAGTTCCATAATTATAAGTTTTTAAGTTTTGTTGCAAATTTTTGTGCAAATAATACTATATGCTGATTTCTACTTCTTTCTGTTGTCTTCACCTTTACTATATCTTCAAAATAATCGTTAAAACTTTGAATTAATATTCGTTTTCCGTGGTGATTCAAATAATGAACTCCATTTTCAACATCAAAAAATTCCACAAACATAATTTGCTGCATACATAGGTTAATAACAACATAATCAGCCCATGCTCTGTATTTTTCAATAACATCATATACTAATACTGGCTTGTTGTAATCATCGCGGTGCATCACTCCCATATAAGGATCTATACCTGCCATTACTAAAGCGCCCTCTATCTTACTATAAAGAATACCATATGAGTAATTTAGCATAGAATTAAACATGTCAAATGCTGGGTGCTGCGATCTTGCTGCAAATTTGTATTGAGCAGGCATATGTTTAGATATCATTTCAAAATATATTTTAGAACAATTTCCTTCATAACCTCTTAATTTTGCAGCTATAGTGTTTATTGCTGTATACTCTAATGCATTAATTTTAGCAAGTAATTTCTGCATTTTCACAATTGCTGAGTCTATCATTCTATCAGTAGTACCATCAGGTTTACCTAAAGAAAGAACAATAGCCATTTGATTTTCAATTTTAGCATTCAATAAGTCGACTATCCATTTAGCACCTTGCTTTGATTTAGAAAATTCTATCTGATTCTTTCTAATTATTGATATTGACCCATATTTATTGCTCCAAATTCTACCTTTTGGATTTCCAATATTATCAAAAAACAATATTTCTACTTCATTCTCAATTGCTGTAAATATAGCATCAGTAGTTATCAATGCTGATTTATGCATTATTATTGATTTCACTTTAAGTGCAGATACATTCTGAACTTGATCATCAATATTAATTTTGAAAAGACCATCTTTTACGCTTAACTTTACACCTGATTTATTAAGTACCAATTGCATATTATTATGTTTTAATTATTTATAATACAAGAATAACAACCTTGAATGCAGCCTAGCTACATTTTTATTTATATTTGCTAAAACTTTTTTACATCTTTCTTAAAACTAACAATAATGAAAATTACTAATTCGCAAATTGCACGTTACCGTATAATTGATGAATGCTTAGCCAATGACGCTCATATACCATCCACTAGTTTCGATCCTAAATACATTGGTATTTGGCCAGTTGTAGATATTATAGATGCCATAATTGATAAACTAGATCTACCTAATGGCATTAGTGAGCGAACCGTAAAAGAAGACATCAACAGAATGAGAGAAAGCGATGACTTGGCATATTATGCCCCCATAAAGAACGAAAGAGGAATTGGTTATTATTATTCTGGTGTAGACTTTAAGATAACGGATAATCCTCTTACTAATTCTGATTTAGAATTCCTTAATGAGATTGTGAGCATGCTGAAGCAATTCAAAGGTTTTAAGTACTTTGATGATGTGGATAGTTTAATATATAGAATTGAAGAGAATGTAAGTCGTTCGGAGTATAATTATATAGAATTTGACACAAGACCAGAAGCATCAGGGTTAGAGCATATTGAGATGCTTAAAACTGCCATTCATAACAAAATAGTATTAAAAATTGACTATCATCCTTTTGAGAAAGAAATACTAAAGCTTAATATACATCCTTATTTACTAAAGGAGTATAATAACAGATGGTTTGTTTTTTGTTATACTAATGAGTATAAAGGACGAGGTGTATATGCACTTGACAGAATTAAGCATAAAGTAAAAACCTCCCTAAAGTATAAATCCATTTCAAAAACAATAATTACTAATTATTTTAAAGATATTATTGGTGTTACAAATATGGAGGATGAATCTGTCCAAAAAATTGTATTTAAGCTCAAAAAATTTCGAGCCAACTATTTAATATCAAAACCTAATCATCATTCACAAAAGGCTGTTAAAGAAGATGATGAGTTCACTTGGTTCGAGTTCCGATTAAAGATAAACAATGAACTAATCGCATTTCTTTTAAACTTTGGTAGTGATATTATTATTGAAGAACCCTTAGAGCTTAAAAATAGGGTTTTAAACATATACAAAACCACAATAGAAAACTACCAATAATTTCTATTAACAAATATAATGTATGAATAGAATTATTATGCTGATAGGATAAAATTAATTGCAGCCTTTTTATCATCAAAAACTGTAATAAACCGTGATTTATGAGCAAAAACTAAATTATCTCTATTAATAACTTTTGGCAAAGGTGCTTTATTACTATCCACAGCTTTTACAGTCCAATTATTATCCATTGGATGTATATAAAATTTAATATTCTTTAAATCCTTTATCATTCCCAAATATTGTGGTGAATAATCATTAAACAAAATCACATCGTTAGATACAGTATTATATGAATTAAAGTTTTGCTTAGCCTTTTGTAATTCTAGAAATGCATTTCTTTCATTCTCTATAATTTGAACTACAAATTCTAAGGCTTTATCAAACTGCAAATCCTCCTCTACGCCACTTAAGTTAAACCTATTGAACGCTGATATAATTTTTGGCAAAGGTTTATGAAAATAATTTGCAGTGGACTGCTCAAGTCCCAAATCCCAATTACTAATAAAAGAAATAATATTTTTTCTTAAATAATCTCCCTCTGCAACATTTAGCTTATCAACTGAAATTAAGTATTCAAGAACTAACATTACCGCAGATTTATCATTTACAGACTCATGCTGTTGATGATGATCAAAATTTAGCATATCATTATTAAATTCACCACCTAAATCTATAACAAATACATGCGGATCAGATTTAGATTTTTCAAGAATTTCAATATCTCTAGTTCTGCAGATATTATATTTATCATCACCAAATACACTCTTAATTAAAGCTATTGCAAACACCTCATCGCTATGAAAGGTTCCATTATGTGTTACTATATTTATCATTAGTATGGTGTAAAGTTTGTTCGTGTTGTAGTTGTAGTTGTATTACCTCTTCTTGTTGTAGTAGTTGTTGTATTTCTAGTTCTATTTCCACTACAACGTCCTTGCCTAGCATTACTATTAATTCTAACAGGCTGATTATTAATATTTAAACTAGCCTTATTATAATCCTCAATTCCTTTATTAAACTTAGCTAATGCAGCTTCGTTATTATTAGTTGTAGTAGAACCTAAATCAGCTCTTACATTCCTATTTTTCATACCTGCACTAGCATAATAATAATTAGGCTTTGCATCTGCAAGTTGTTTAATAACTGCAGGATAAGGAGTACTTTTACGCCATCCATAATTTTTTCGACAATAATTAAATTGGTCAATAGGTGTATAAACATACCACACATTATCAATTTT
>QMPB01000252.1 GCA_003648395.1 Bacteroidota bacterium | reverse complement strand
TCCAACTAAGCCTCAAAGCGAATGGAAAGACAAATCTGGAGTTTATACAAAGTCATATTGTGTAGTTGATAAAGAAAGACTACGTAAACCAAGCAAAATTGCGTTGGGAGACCCTGGTTTAATTAAATTCTACCAGTACAAATCACAAGCAGAAGATTATCTTAAGAAAGTAAATAATTCTAAGTATTCTATCAAACAGGCATACATTTTAACTGATACTAGAAAGAATAGAATACCTGTTTTTGATGAAAGGTTTACTACTATTTTTCCACGAATGTGGAGTAGTCAGAGAGCGATTCATGCACAAGTATATAAGCAATACATGGGTGATCACCCTAAAAAGATACGTATAAGTGAAAATGGAAAAGATAAAGTACTTGAAGTGCCTAGTTTTGGAGATAATTTACACTTCTTCTTTAGCTATCAGATAGGCCATATGTATATGCGATACTTTATGTGGAACTTTGTTGGTCGTCAGAACGATATCCAAGGAAATGGAGAAAAAACTCATGGTAATTGGATATCGGGAATATCAGCTATTGACGATGCTAGACTTGGAGACCAAAGTATGATGCCAATTGATTTACAGTCTAATAAAGGACATAATACCTATTTCTTTTTACCATTAATTCTTGGTTTAATTGGATTGTATTTTCACCTTATAAAGAATTATAAAGATGGTATTGTTGTAATAGCATTATTTGTAATGACAGGAATTGCAATAATTGTATATTTAAACCCATACCCATACCAACCTCGTGAGCGAGATTATGCCTATGTGGCATCATATTATGCATTTGCAATATGGATTGGACTTGGAGTTCTAGCACTCTACGAATGGCTGAAGAAATATATGAATCCTAATGTTACAGCTACTGCAATTACTGGGCTTACACTTATATTAGTACCTGGAATTATGGCTCAGCAAAACTGGGATGACCATGACCGCTCTGGCAGATATAACACAATTAATATTGCAAAGAATTATCTTAACTCATGCGCCCCAAATGCCATACTTTTTACAAATGGTGATAACGACACTTTCCCTCTTTGGTATGCTCAGGAAGTTGAAGGAGTGAGAACGGATATTAAGATTGTAAATCTTAGCCTATTCAATACCGATTGGTATGTCGACCAAATGCGACGTAAAACTTATGAAGCAGAGCCAATTCCTCTAAGTATCGAGCGTTCTCAGTATATTCAAGGGACTAATGATGTTGCATACTTCATTGATAATCCAAAAATTGCTAAGAAAGGAAACTTTTATAAACTTAGTGACTTAATGAATTTCTTCTTTAGTGATAAAGGAAATACAAAATATCCTTTGCGTGATGGAACTAAGATGAATTATATACCAACAAAGAATGTTTACGTTGATGTAGATCCTGCTAAAGTTATTGCTAATGGAACTGTTGCGGCTAAAGATAGCGCACTGATAGTTGACAAAATGGAGTGGAAGATTAATGAGAACTTAGTTCAGAAGAATAATCTTATGATGATGGACATGTTAGCCTCATTTAATTGGGACAGACCAGTATATTTTGCTATCACAACTGGAGCAGATGCTTACTTACACTTGATGCAATACTTTCAACTAGATGGAATGGCATACAGGTTAGTTCCTATTAAGTCGGCTGGAAAATATACATTAGGAAGCTATGGTAGAGTAAATACAGATATTCTTTATGATAAGTTGATGAATGTGTTCAAATATGATGGTATTAATGATCCTAGCTTGTATTTCGATGAACATCATATGCGTTCAATACGTAATTACAGGAGTAATTTTGGTAGGTTAGCTGCTGAGTTAGTTAATGAAGGTAAAAATGATAAGGCAGAAAAAGTACTTGATAAATGTATGGATGCTTTACCTGAGTCAACAGTGCCATTTGATTATTTTATGACTCCTATTGCTGAGAATTACTACAAGATTGGTCAAACTGAAAAGGCAAATGCTATTACTGAGCGTCTTTTAGATATATTCTCTCATAACCTAGAGTTTTATTATCATGACACTCAAGCTGGAGAATATTTGAATGAGAAGCGAAATGCATTATTTGTGCTTCAAGAAGTTTCTAGGCTTGGAAGAACTTATAAACAAGATAAACTAGCTGCAAATGCTCAAAAAGTATTTGAATCAGGAATACAGCGTTTCAATATGGAACAAAGTATGAAATAATGTAAAAAAAACATATAATTTTAGAAAAGGCTTTACTTAATTGTAAGGCCTTTTTTGTTTAGGTAAGGTTTTACCGAAATAGTAGTATATAACTAATCAGATATATTATTTCTCTTTATGTTATAATTGTAAACCCCTCCAAAATCAACAGTGACAAGAGTTTTAAACTGTTTGAAATAATGTATGTTATAAATTAATATTGAAAATATTAATAATAAAAAAATAGGAGATATTTATCAGTTTTCATTATATTTGTGGAGAATAATTAAATCACTTTAATCACAAATAAAAACAGAATAATTATGCTCGTAATTACTATCTGTTTTTTTTAGTAAAAATACATAATATGAAAAGTTTATACCTTTTTTTAGCCTTAATGTTTTCTACCTTCTTTTTTTATGCATCTTCGGTAAATGAAAACACTTTTATTAATAATAAAAATAATTCTGAACTTAAGTTTCCAATAGGCAATACTCCAGATGGCCAAATACCAGCTAATATCCTTGAAGTATATCAAGACTCGGCACATCATGGTGAAAGTTTTGTTATGACATTAAATGCTGAAGGGACAAGTTTTTATTCTGGTGCCTTAGAAGTAATACTTATTGGAGTAAACGATACTATTGTTGGAACCATGGCAAATGCAATGGAAGATTCCATATTAACAGTAGATTTTACTATCCCAAATAATGTAAGTTATGGCGATTATGATGTTCAAGTATATGATGACGCTGATAGCTATATTACAATGACAAATGGATTTACCATTTATGCACTTCCTGGTAGTATAGAGACAATTGATCCTACAATAGGTCATCAAGATCATACTGAATTAATTGATATTGTTGGACTAAATACACATTTTGATATTTCGGGAGGATGTACCGTTTGGTTAAGTGGTAAAGATAGTGTTGGTTCTAGCTCAAATAATTATACCTCATCAACAGAAATGGATGCTGAATTCTATTTTAATTCGGATGATAGCCTTGGATTATACGATTTACATATTGAGAATACTTTTGATACATTAGTAAAAACAAATTGCTTTGAACTCCGATTAAATCCAACAATTAAATCATTTACACCAGATAATGCACGTCAAGGAGATACTGTGATGGTAACTATTATTGGTAATAACACGAATTTTACTCAAAGCAGCATTCATACAATGCTAACTATGAATATGGAAGGAGATGACTTGATTGTTGCCTTCTATAATAATGTGGTTGATGATACTACATTAGAATCTTCATTTTATATACCAGAAACAGCAAATATTGATATGTGGAATCTGGAAATAGAATCAAATATTGATGGTCTTATTGAACAAATGTATGCATTTACAATAAATCCTCCACCTGCATATATCATAAGTGTAAGTCCGAATAGTTCTGTTCAAGGAGATGTTGTTTCCATTGATATTGAAGCTAAATATTCAAGATTTTTACAAGGATCCACTCCAGACTCATATATGATTCGTGGATTAGATACTTTGCAATCGTCTAGTGTTTCTACACAAAGTGATACAATTATAAATGTAAATTTTAGCATTCCTGCAAATGCTAAAATTGGATTCTATGATGTGCATACAAACTCGCAGAATGAAGGAGAACTTATTAAACATGAGGCATTTTATTTAGATACTAATGGCGCTAGAATAATTTCAATAGAACCTGAGCCTACGCCTACTGCCCAAGGTGATAATGTTAGTATGACTATAAATACTTTAAAAACAAAATTAAGTCAAGGATCTACTCCTTCAGGATATATTTCAATGGATGGTGATACTATTGATTTTCAAATGGTTGGTACTGATAATGATAGCTTGATGAATGTTGAATTTACCATTCCTCTTTATACAGCAGCAGGACTCTGGGATGTTACAATCTATTCTGATAGTGATGGATATCTTGTTAGACCAAGATTATTTGATATTCAGAAAGCTCCAGCTCAGATTATCAGTATTAATCCTGATTCTGCTTTTAAAGGTCAAAATCTTTCTGTTACTGTAATTGGGTTTAATACAAACTTTATTTCAGATACTACTTATGTATATTTTGATAACGAAATGGGACAAATAAATCCAAACTCATTAACAGTAATTAGTGATACTGAAATTGTAGCTTACTTTACTATACCTAAAACAGCTGGGAATATGCAATATGATGTAATTGTAAATGATTCAATAGATGGAAATATCTATTTGGCAAATGCAATAACCATATATGAGTTACCTCCATTATCAGGAACAAAGACAATAGACTCAGCAGGCTCTGGACCTGATAATTATACAAGTTTTACACAAGCAATTAATGCAATGATTATTCGAGGAATCGATAATCCAATTAAATTTAGAGTTGCCTCAGATATATATAATGAACAGATAACTATACCCACTATTAATGGCACATCATTTGCCAATACAATAACTTTTGAATCGGCAAGCGGTAACAATACAGATGTAGTTATTCAATATTCATCAAATAGTGTAGATACAAACTGGATCCTTTGTCTTGACAGTACTAATAATGTTATATTTAATAATATTAAACTAGTTGCCCTTAGTCCCTCTTATGGACGTGTGGTAGAGTTTCGGAACGGTTCAAGTTTCAATGAGATTGATAGTTGTAGCTTACATACTAACTCAGGGGTTAGCCTAAACGATAATCATATAGGTATTTATAGTAATTCAATGGATTGTAGCAATAATATTATTTCAAATAATTACATATATGGAGGTTCAAGTGGTATTTACTGGAAAGGAAGTACAACTACTCCTAACCGATCAAATGTATTTTTAGGTAATGATATTTTAGAGTTTAATAGTAATGGTATTTATGTTTCATATTGTGATTCTACTATTATTTCAGATAATACAATCAATTATAATAACCCTTCAGGATCTCCATCAGGTATCTATATAGATAATAATGATGGAGGAGTACAAGTGATTAACAATAGGGTTTATATGGTTGCTAATAGTTACTATAGTGGAATATTCTTTAATGGAGCATCTACAGGAGTAAGAAGTCTTATAGCAAATAACTTTGTTAGCTGTAAAGGCGGAATGAAAACTTATGGAATTAGGATATACCAGGCGACTTTAAGTGATATATACAATAACTCAGTATATGTAGAAGGAGACTCCTCTGCTGCTTGTATTATCCACGAAAATGGAGTAGATGTTAATTTTGAAAATAACATAGCATATATGCTCGGAAGTGGATATTCTCTTTATATTACAACTCCTAATAATGTTTCAGATGCTGATTTCAACTGTTTATATTCTTCGGGGTCGAAGCTTGCTTTCTGGGGAGGTATTAGAACTGATTTATCGGCATTGCAAACTGCTTCAGGTAAATTTACTAATTCAATCTCTGTATTACCTGATTTTACCTCTACAACTGATTTACATCTTAGTTCATACGTCTTAAATAATCAAGGAAAAGTTCTTACTAGAATCTCTACAGATATTGATGGAGAAGTAAGAGATACTCTCAATCCAGATATTGGTGCAGATGAGTTTACGCCTTCTCCTCTCTCAGGTGTTAAAACTATTGATGCCGCTGGCTCTGGCCCTGATAACTATATCAGTTTTAATAATGCAGTCGAAGCTCTTAAATCTCAAGGAATAGATAACAATATTATTTTTAATGTCGCTTCTGGTATTTATAATGAGCAGGTTTCAATACCATATATTAATGGTGTTGAAGAAGACTATTCTATACTTTTTCAATCAGCAACTCATGATAGCTCTGATGTAATTATTAGTTATGCTCCTACTTCAGTTGATTCAAATTATACTTTGCAATTTGATTCAGCACAATCCGTAACACTAAAACATCTTAATATTCGATCTGAAGGAGTTTCTTTTGGTAGAGTTGTTGACATCAGTAAATATTGTGATGGAGTAAATATCTATAATTGCATAATAGAAGGTTCCGATAATACTATAGCTGACCAAGAATTTGAAAATATTTATATAGATTCTATCGCTTCCTTCTTAGAGATAAAAAATAATAGATTTATTAAAGGTACCCATAGTATTACTTCTTACGGTGATCTAAATTATCTAATAGCATTAATTGTAACAGATAACACATTTGATGATATTGTTGGTAATATTATTGATTTAAATTATTCTGTATTTTTTATCTCACATAACACTTTTAATGTAAATTCTAGTACTCCAAGTAATAGTACAACCATAAACCTAAATACCCCTATACAAGATACTTCTTATTTTTCATCAAATAAAGTAAATTGTAGCGTAACAATTAGTAATGCAATTGATATTAGACTAATGGGGCAAGGAGAAGATGTTGCACTTCTAGTAGATAACAATTTTATTACAATGCAGGGCGGTGGTGAAGCAATTAATATAAAAAACGCAGCAAATATTAATGTTTTACATAACTCAATATTATTAACAGGTAACCATCCTGCAAGTTCTTGTATTAGTATAGGTGATACTACTATTTATGTAATTA
>QMPB01000251.1 GCA_003648395.1 Bacteroidota bacterium | reverse complement strand
ATATTCAAGAATTCATCAATTATGTTTTTATTGATTCTAGTGTATGTAATACAATTGATTCAACACTTAAATTAGTTGCATTAAAAGTAAATAATCATAATACTTTTATTTCGAGTTATTTGGTAAATATGGGGGATACTATATTACTAACGTTTGGTTCAAAATTAATTTTTATAAAAGATAATAAAATAATAGAGGAAGTAGGTATAGAAGGTAATACAGAAATAATCTCTGTATTGAATAATGGTAATGAGATATGGTTAGGTACAATTAGAAGAGGAATTTTTGTATATTCTAAGAATAATCAATCATTGAGAGCTTTGAAAGTATTAGAGCATCAGTCTGTAACAAGCATTCTGCGAATAAATAAAGAAAAGATTATAGTTGGTACTTTAAATAATGGATTAAAAATTATTAAAAAGAATAAAATTCTTAATATGTTTGACTCTATTAGCTTTGTTTCAGCTGCTAGATATCCAAATTTATTGGCAAATAGCCAAACAAAGATTTATTCAGTAGATATTCCAAATAGGAAAATAAAGACATTATTCAATTATAAGGAAGGAATTAGTAAAGGGCTAGTTGAGTGGAGTAAAGATACAATTATGGTTTGTGGAAATAAATTAATAAGTATAAATCAGAATAATAGTGTAAATATATTGTCTTATGGATATATTACGTGTATAAAAAAAACGGATAAAAGAACTTACATTGGATATCCATATTCAAGGATTGACATTAGAGATAATAAACTAAATTATACAGGTTCCTATAAAATTCTAAAGAATAATAGAGCAAGTGTAATTCAAGAATATAAGAATAAACTATACTTTGGCACAAGGGATGGTCTTTTTATTATGAATGATACAAGTAAATCTATTGTAGAAAAAATCAATGATAATAGAATTACTTCAATGTATAGAATAGATGATAATGTTTTTATTGGTACGAGATTTAATGGTTTAATAATTATGAAGTATGGATTGTTGGAGATTCCTTATACTTTTGGTTGTAAATCATTAGAAATTAAAGGAATAATAGGGGAAAATAATAGCTTATATCTATCAACTAATTATGGTTTAATAATAGCTGAAATGCAGAATGATTCTATTATAGATTATAGAATAATTTCAAAATCAGATGGGCTAAAATCATCAATTGTAAACAATGCACTTTTATATGGTGATTCAATAATAATGTGTACTAATAATGGTATTTATATTGTTCAGAAAGATTATCAACCTTTTATTATTACTCCAAATATTTATCTTGAGAACGTTAAGTATTTAGGTAAAGTTGGTGAAAGCGAAGGTAAAGTGGTTTTAAGGCCTTACGATAATGCAGTTATTATTAAGTATGGTTCAAGTACTTTTGATTTGGAATCTAATGTTGATTTCTATTATAGAGTTATTAATGATGGAATACAATGGCATAAGGTTACAACACAGCGCCTTAGTATTTATAATTTGAGCCCAGGAATATATGATTTTGAATTGTATGCTCAGTTTAAAAACAAAAAAAGTAAAATGATTAAGTTGTCATTTTTTGTAGATAAACCATTCTATCTAAAATGGTATTCTATACTTTCTTTAATAATTATTATTGGTTCTATATTTACTTATTTTATTCTTTATAGAATTAATAAGAAGAAAATGGTTGTTAGACTTCTACAGAATGAATTAGATATGATACAGAAACAATTAAATCCTCATTTTGTTTCAAATGCTCTAAATAGCTTACAAAGCTTAATACTGGATGATGATTTTGTTAAAACAAATATGTTTATTAGTAACTTTTCAAGTTTGTTGAAGTTTTCATTACGCTATTCTAAAAAATTATTTATTGGACTTAACGAAGAGCTTAACTATATAGAATCATTTATTAAATTGCATCAAATTACAAATCGTAAAACATTCAAATACTATATATACTTATCAGATTCGGTAGAAGCAATTAGTAGAGATATTCTAGTTCCTCCCTTTTTTATTCAGCCAATAATTGAGAATGCAATAGTTCATGGATTTGATGATAGTAATTCTAAAAATATTTTGATAATAGAGGTTGTTGAAATTGATAAATATATTGATGTTAGAATAGTTGATAATGGAATTGGTATAGGTAATGTGACTAAAAATGAACAAGGTTCTGGTAGAGGAATAGGGAGTATTCAAGAAAGAATTACCATTTATAAGGATTTAGAAGATTATGATATTAAGTTTTCCATAAATAATTCAGATATTCAAGAGTTTGGAACTATAGCACAATTGTCATTTGAAAAATTAATTAGTAATGAGCGAAAAATATAAAGTTGTTATTGTTGATGATGAGGGAACAGAAACCTTATCAAAGATTATTCAGAAGTTTTATAAAGACTTAGAAGTAGTGGGAAAAGCATTTACTGTTAAGGAAGCTATTTCAATTATTGAGGATACACATCCAAAGCTGGTATTTTTAGATATTAAATTACCTGACGGAAGAGGCTTTGATATTTTTAAGAAGTTGAAGTATTCTGAATTTGAAACTATAATGACTACTGCTTTTGATTCCTACGCTCTTGAAGCCTATCAGAATGATGCTTTGCACTATCTTGTGAAACCAATTGATATTTTTGAGCTTGACTCTGCAATAAATAAATTCTATAAAGTTATTAAACCTCAAATAGTAGAAACAAGAGGAAGCACAAAGAAGAGTGAAAAAATAAAAATTCCTACAGTAAGTAAAATTGAGTTTATCGAGAAGCAGAATATTCTTAAATTGGAGTCGTTAGGTAATAATTCTACTGTTTTTTTAATAAATGGTAAAAAAATTATTGCTTCAAAAATATTGAAATATTTTGAAGAAAATCTGCCTAATGGTTTTATTAGAATTCATAAGCAGACTATCGTAAACAAAGAGCATATTGAATCATACTATTATGGTAGGGGAGGTTATGTTCTTCTCTCTGACGATAGTACAGCTACTGTGTCTGCACGGCTTAGAGCTGATTTTCTTAAAGAAATGAATCTTGAGGGGGAGCAGTAAGATATCTTAAGTTTAGATTTTTATAAACTTACCACTTGATGATTGATTTTGCTCTGTGGTTATTATATAGTAATATATTCCAGAAGCTAGTTCTTGAGTATTAAATATAAAAATTCCATTTGAGTTTTTTAAAGTTTTAGTGCATACTTTATTACCCAAAGAATTAATTATTGATAAGTTTATTTCTTGTTTCCCATTGATATTAAATTCAATATAATTAGAACAGGGATTTGGATATACATTGAGGGTTAACTTATTCGTATTTCGTTGGTTTTTAATTCCTACACCAAAGCAACTACTTCCATATTGTGTTAGTTCAGGATTTGTCCAGAAAATACTACTGTCTTCATAACAAGTTAAAGTCCAATAGTTTTCAAATTCAAAGAGCAAAGGAAAGAATATTCCCTTTAAATCTCCAATACCTTCTACCCAGATTTTATTGCTAATTGACATATTTTGTTGGAAATTAATTCGTTTCCTCCATTGCCCTTCTACTAATGCACTGTCTATCGATTCTACAATTTGGATTGTGTCTGATGAATAGAATGGATATGGAAGAAGAAAAGTGTCTCCAACAATGAGTGAAAAATCATAAAGTAATACTTCAGTGCTATCATTATTGTTTCCTATTGGAGAGTTAGGTAAATTATTGTCAAGATAATACACTCTTTTAAAACTATCTTCTCTTATAGCACCAAAATACTCAACATTTTCAATTAACAGCGAATCATAATTCATCGAATAGAGTTTTTTATAGTCTACACCATTAATTGTTGTATCTCCTTTTATTTTATATTGGTATTTATATACTAGCCAGAAATCGCCAGGCATAAGTGGAAGATGAACATCTGCTTGTCTCCATATTCCTCCGTCTTTTACTAATGGGAAATATTGAGCATTAACAATAAATGGAAGGAGTAAGATTAATGATAGTAGCACTTTTTTCATGATAGTAGTTTTACATTTTTATGGTACTGTACTATATGGACAATAGTAAATCTGTTATGACTGCTAAAGTAATGAAAAAATAAAAACTAATCTTTTATCATTTTTACCAATTGTTTAGTTAAATTTCGTCTTGAGTAATTATTATACTCATTATTACTTTGCTTAGAGTATAGTTTTGTAATAGTAGAATTATCAATTTTAGCACTTTCTTGATACGTAAAAAACAAACCGCTATTTGTTTTTTCAATTATTTTTTTAGCATCACTATTATTTGGGCCTATTGCTAAAATTGGTGTGCGAGAACCAATATATTCAAATAACTTACCCGTAAGAATGCCTTCATTTTGAGGCACTTTCGGGATTAGTAAAAGCAGTATTCCTGCTTCAATCATCCTTTTTGTAATTTCATTATGTGGAATAGTTTTTTCAAAAACAAAGCGTTCACTAAGATTTTCTTTGTTAACCCTATCAATAAATTCTGATGGAGAACTACCAATAAATCTGAAAACTAATTCTTTATTGTTTTTTGCTATTTTAATTACTTCGTCAAGTGGATAATCATTTGTTAAAGTACCTGTATATACTATTTCCTTTGATTTTAGTATATTTTGAAATAGTTCTGTACTAAAGTCTGTTTCGTCATATCCATTTGCCAAAACTTCAATTTTATTCTCAGCATTATACCTTTTTGCAAGTATTTGTTTAATACTATTGCTTACGGTAATTACTTTATCTGATTTTGTAATAACATCTTTCTCGTAATTACTGTCAATTTTTCTTGCAATGTTACTAGGGTAAAACTTATCATAAAAGTATATATCAGTCCAAGGGTCTCTGAGGTCTGCAATCCAAAATAGCGAATTGAACTTTTTCTTCAATTCTAATCCAATTAGTTGAGTAGAGTGTGGAGGACTAGTTGTAATTACAACCTCAATATTATGTTCTTTAATAAGTTTTTCTGCTTTTGCGAAGGCATATTTGTTCCAACCTTTTCGTGGGTCGGGAATGAAAAGATTACCCCTTGCTGCTCTAGCTATTTTCTGAACTAGATTTGGCTCTGCTTCATTACTAAAACCACCATAGGGAATCTGCTTGTCTTTCTTCAATGAAGAATATAAACTGTATAGCTCGAAAGTTTTAGTTTTATGAGTTTCTATGGAAGAAGCTTCGGCAAGTAGCGACTCGTCTTTCTGAGGATAGGAAGCGTAATTTTCATCAACGGTAAGTATTATTGGTTTAAATCCAAATTCTGGAAGATATTTAGCAAACTTCAACCATCGCTGAACCCCTGCACCTCCACTTGGTGGCCAATAGTAACTTATGATTAGTATTTTCTTCACTCTTTAATCTTAAATCCAACTCATCACTCTTAAATTACTTTCCTCTTTCCTTATCCTCTTTCCTTATCCTCTTTCCTTTATCCTCTTTCCCTCCATTACAATGACTCCAATTACCAACAGAATAATAAGTAAGGAAGAAGCAAATGTAATTTGTCTTCCAACAAAATATGATGTAGGCTCAAATTTGAACTCAACAATATGACTTCCACTAGGAATTACCATAGCTCTAAGTACATAGTCAGCTCTTATATAATCTTGTCTTTTGCCATCAATGTATGCGTTCCATCCTTTATTGTAATATATTTCAGAGAATACCGCTAGTTGATTATCTTTAGCGGTTGTATTGTATTTTAAGTAATTAGGTTTGTATTCAACTAGATAAATTGAAGAAGAAGGTAGATAATTATACCTATTATTTTCAAAATATGATTTGAATTTTTGATTGATTATAGCAGTGTTTTGAGGTTTAAATTCAAATATTACTTCAACCGTAAACTCATTATTAGATAGGAGTTCACCGTTTTGTATTTTACTCAAATCAATAAAATTTGAATCTAATCTATTTGGATTATTTCCAATGATATATTTAATGCCACTTTGAAGAGGTACTCTGCCAAAATCTATTCGCTTATTAGCAATCATTAAAGTTGAAGTATTTATTATAGTATCAACTTGTTTAAGATTTCTTCCAAAAACTTTAATATTCGAAATATCACCTTTTGCTTCAATTCTAATGACTTTACCAAGATTTATTATTTCTTCATCAGGATTTTTAACCCATTTTGTATTCTTCACAAACCAAGCATTCCCAAGTCTATCAGGATTTTTCTGTACTTGAGGAGCTTGTCCTCTACTGCCCACTATGAAATACTTAGTATTTAACATATTGAATACAGCCATATTGCTTACAGAAAGATGGTGTTCTATCAAGTCTTGATAGCGGCGTAATTTTGCCCCATGATAACCTCCAATAGATTTGTGATAATAAGAAGTTGAAGCATCATTGAATGGACTAACAGTAGTATTAAAGACTCTATAATCCAGTTCTTTATCTTTTAGAATCTGCATATCGGCAGCAGTAGCTCTATATGGAACTTTTGACTTTGACTTTCTTTGATAGTTATCGTCATTTAAGAAGCGATAATCAACGGTAATAATATCTGCTACTATCAATAAACCAAGACCAACTATAAGAATTGCTTTATTGAATTTCTTCAATGAATAAGTAAATAATAAACCCGCACTTAATAAAATAAACGCAAAACTTCTAAAACTATCAGATTTGAAAATACTTATTCTAATATTTATCAAATCGTCAAATAATTCTTGATAAATGCTGGCCTGTTCTGGGTATTGCGATT
>QMPB01000250.1 GCA_003648395.1 Bacteroidota bacterium | reverse complement strand
TATATTTTCCTATTAGAAGGCAAAAATTATTTGCATAGCCGTAGCTATGGAAATAATATTTAACGCAGTAATAGGGAAATATAAACGATTTATATGGCGTGTTTTGGTATTAATTTGGTATTAAAGATAAACACGGATAAAATCAGAATACAGTATCACCGAAAGGGATACCAACATTTTATGGAATTAAAAAAGTAACATAACGATAAAATTGAGTATTTTTAAACAATTCCCTATCCTGCACGATAGACCTCTATAATATTTTTTACACCTCCCAATTCTTGTATTAAAGTACGAAGCTCTTCAAGATTATAAACCTTAACTATTACTTTCCCCTGAAACTCTGTTCCATTACTATTGAGGTTGATATTAAGTATGGAAATTCCTAGTTTATTGTTTATCAGACTACTAAGTTCAGATATAAAGCCAGTTTGATCAATACCTTTAATAAATATTTCCGCTTTGAAATTAAGTTTAGTCTCTTTTTGTTTCCATAAAGAAGGAATAACTCTATAAGGATATCGTTTTTTTAAATCTTTAGCATTTGGGCAGTTTTTTCTATGAATAGTAATCCCTTTTGATACAGTTACAAAACCAAAAATTTCATCACCAGGTATTGGATGACAACATTTCGCAAGATGGTAATTTATATTGTCCAGCTTATCAATAACAAGAATATCGCTATTGTCATCTTCCTTGGAATATTCAAACTGTTCTTGTTCTTCTTCAAAAGTAAGTTTTGCAACTTCTTCATCTTCTATTTTGGAGCTGTGTTCATCTGTTAGAAGTTTTTTTATGTCTAGAATATTTAATTTTTCAAAATAAATATCTTGATACATATTATTGATAGACTTATAATTAAATTCAGAAGCTAGAGTTTCTAGTAAATCTTTGTTATACTCAAGCTTCCAGTTTTTCAATCTTCTATTAAGAATGTCTTTCCCTAGTTGAGCTTCAAGTTTTCCTTTTTCATCAAAGGCTTTCTTTATTCTACTTTTAGCTCTTGATGAAGTAACAATGTTTAGCCAATCAAGGCTAGGTTTCTGATTCTTGGAAGTAAGTATTTCTACTTGATCTCCGTTTTTAAGATGGTGTTTTATGCCAGTATTTTTACCATTGACAATAGCCCCAGTACATTTCATTCCAAGCTCTGTATGTATGGCAAAAGCAAAGTCAAGAATTGTAGCTCCAATATTCAGTTTCTTTAAGTCCCCATTTGGAGTAAAAGCAAATAGTTCAGTGGAGAATTTTCCTGCTTTTAGCTCTTTTTTGCCGAGTAATCCATTTTCTTTCTCTAGAGCTTTACGTACCTGAGTAAGCCAGAAATCAATAGAATATGATTCTTCCTTATTCCCACTCTTGTACCTCCAATGCGAAGCCATTCCATTTTCGGCTTCATCGTCCATTCTGTTGGTGCGTATTTGAACTTCAATCCATCTATTGTCAGGTGTTTCTACAGTTATATGTAAGGATTCGTAACCATTTTCACGTGGTACACTAATCCAATCACGCATACGTGAGAGATTTGGTTTGTAAAGATTAGTTACAACCGAGAAAGTGTGCCAGCAGTCTGCTTTTTCGCTCTTTGCTTCACTATCAATTATTATTCTTATTGCCCATAGGTCAAAAACTTTCTTAAAAGGAATATTTTGTTTCTGCATTTTAGAATAAATGGAGAAAATACTCTTCGTTCTACCTTTTATTTTGAACTTAAGACCGTGTTCTTTAAGCTCTTGGCTAATCGGCTCTATAAATTCAGAAATAATCTTTTGACGTTCCTCTTCTGTTTCTTTCAGCTTATTCTTGATAGAAAGATATTCTTTAGGATGCTCATAAGAAAGAACTAAATTTTCCATTCCTGCTTTTAGTTTATAGAATCCTAGTCGATGAGCAAGAGGTATATAGACATATTTTGCTAGGTCAATAGTTGATTGCTTTTTGATTTGATTGTTAATCTGATTGTAAAATCTAAGATTAAGAATATTCTCAGCCATACTTATCAATACAGAGCGTAAATCGCCACCAATATTTAGTAGTAAACTTCTGTAATTATCGGCTTGATAACTTATATTTGAAGTTGAAAGTTGTTTTATTGCCAAAAAATCAGAAACAATATTTTCTACTTCGGTATCTATAGTGTTTTTATTTGAAATCAGCTGGTTTCTGCTACTAAAGAATTGATAATAAAGCCCTAAAGAGGCAGAAAGAATGGATGTAGAATATGTATTAAACTCATTTTTTAGAATATCCAGTACATGAAATGTGTATTGATGAGAATTCAAATTATTTATGTGAGTTGCTTTGGGTTCTTTATTATTCCAAAGTACAATAATAGATTCTAAAATTTCATCATCACCTTCCCTATGTGACATTTTTCTAAAATATTCAATACTATTATTCACAACTTATGATTTTAATTTTCATTTCTCAAAAGTAATAATTATTAAGATTGAAAGTGTGTTAAAGAATGTTAGTAATTTAGATTACGGTATTGTTAAATTTCATAGTTTTGCCACTCATAAATTAACAAATTTTGAAAATATTTATTCAGAAATATATACAATGGATACTGCTTTTAACATTAGTATTAATATGGGGAAGCTCATTTATTCTAATGAAAAGAACCCTAGCTTTTTATTCAAATACCGAGTTAGGTGCTTTAAGAATTAGCTTTGCAGGATTAGTATTGTTACCTTTTGCCTTTTCAAGAATGAAAGGACTGAGCAAGAAAGAATGGTTTTGGCTATTGATAGTTGGACTAATAGGAAATACTATTCCCGCATTTCTTTTTGCAAAGGCTCAAACAGGAATAGACAGTTCATTGGCAGGAATATTAAACTCTACAACTCCATTATTTGCTCTGATTGTTGGACTTTTAATATATAATTTAAAAACTCATTGGTTTAATTTTATAGGAATTATTCTTGGCTTTATAGGTGCTATTATGATTATAATTTCTAAGAATGATGGTCATATTGATTTTAATCTTCAATATTCAGCTTATGTAGTTCTTGCAACGGTATTTTACGCTTTTAATCTTAATATTGTAAAGTATAATCTAAAGAATGTTAAACCATTTTCAATTGCAATTATTAGTTATTCTATAGTTTTTTTTCCTGTTTTAGTTTATCTTTTTTCTGGCACAGAATTTACAAATACAATTCAACAACCCGGTGCTTTAATAGCTTTAATTTATCCTGCTATTCTTGGAGTTATTGGCTCAGCAATAGCTATTGTAATATTTAACTATTTAGTAAAGATATCTGGCGTATTGTTTACGGCTTCGGTTACATATTTAATTCCTATAGTGGCAACAATAATTGGAGTTTTTGATGGCGAAGTTATTAGACCAATTCATACATTGTGGATTCTGTTGATTTTATTCGGAGTGTTTTTGGTGAATAAAAAGCCTAAAAAGATTTATGGTGAATAATACATTTACTCAACTTAAGTAGTGATACTAAGTTCATTGAGGTAAAGGTTAAGAGGAATAATCAATAATATTCATTTCCCTTCCATCAAGCATATTGAGGTAGTTTTCGTAACGACTTTGGGTAATTTCTCCATTATCTAATGCTCTTTTTACAGCGCATTTTGGTTCGTGTACATGAGTGCAATTGTTAAATTTACAATCATGAATATAACTCTGCATTTCAATGAAATATTGACTTAAGTCTTCTTTTTTAAAATTAAATAGCCCAAACTCCTTTATTCCAGGACTATCAATAATATGTGCGCCGAATTCAAGAGAGTGCATTTCGGCATTGGTGGTTGTATGAGTTCCTTTTAAGTGAACATCAGATATTTCACCTATTCTAATATCCTTAGTTTTGTCAAGCACATTAATAAGTGCCGATTTTCCAACACCAGAATGACCAGAAATCAAACTTACCTTATTTTTCATTATCTCTTTCAAAGCTTCAAGATTGGTTTCTTCTTTGGCAGAAACCTCTATACAGTTATATCCTATTTTTGTGTAGAGCTCATTAAATTCAAGCATCTTTAGCTTGTCTTTTTCTGAGTAGATATCAATCTTATTGAAAACAATAACTACAGGAATATGGTAGGCTTCAGAAGTAATTAGGAATCTATCGATAAAACCTGATGAGGTACGTGGCTTGCTTAATGTAACTACCAATAATGCTTGATCCATATTTGAAGCAATTATATGAGAACGCTTTGATAAGTTAACTGAACGGCGAATTATATAGTTTTTGCGTTCTTCAATCTTTGTTATGGCTCCAGTTTCAGATTTTGCATCCCAAGAGAATTCCACAAAGTCACCAACAGCAATTGGATTGGTAGATTTTATTCCTTTAATTTTGAATTTGCCACGCAGTTTGCAAGAATAGATAGTGCCTATATCAGTTTCTACATGATACCAGCTGCCCGTGGATTTTATTACTCTTCCTTGCACTTAGTGTATATTTATGAATGTTGGTTTGTCCTTATGTCTTTTACAACTAATTGTAAACTGCTATGTTCTCTCCAAATATTTTCATTTATAGCATAGCATATTTCGAAAGGTAACTTTGAACTAAGAATTTTCATTTTCTCAGCTTGTCCAAAGGCTATAGCGTTAAACGAAATGCTTCTGTTTTCAGGGTAACAAATTTGTAATTTCAGATGATTTTTTCCAACTGTTTTTGCATAACCAGTGTCCATTATACCATCAGAGGCAAATACAGGTGCCATATTTCCAGGTCCAAATGGAGAAAACTGTTTGAGGACATTATAAAATTTCTGATTTATTTGCTCAATATTAAGTATAGAATCAATTTTTATTTCTGGCATCATAGATTTCTCAGTAATGTTATCAGAAACAAATTTCTCGAATCTATGGACAAATTCTTTGATGTTTTCTTCTTTAATTGATAATCCTGCTGCAAACTTATGGCCGCCAAAACTGTCAAGTATATCACTACAAGAGGCAATTGCTTCGTAAATGTCAAAACCCTTTACTGAACGAGCTGAACCCGTATACATGCCGTCAATTAATGAGAGAACAATAGTTGGTTTGTAATGAACTTCGCTTATACGAGAAGCAACAATTCCAAGCACTCCTTTATGCCAATCTTTATAATATACTACTGTGCTTTTTGATTTCTGAAGAAAATCACTCTCTTTAATTATTTCAAGAGCATGCTCAGTAATATCAACATCCATAGTACGCCTTTCTGTATTATGTTTATTGATGCCACTTGCCATCTCTTTGGCCTTTTCTAGCTTTTTGCAGTTAAGAAGTTCAACAGATTTACTACCACTATCCATTCTTCCTGCAGCATTTATTCTTGGTGCAATAGTAAATACAAGGTCACTAATGCTTAGTTCCTTGTCAAAAACTAGTTTGCCAGTATTTTTACTCTTAGTTCTTTTAATATTACTGTATTCAAGTATGCACTCAATACCAGGGCGAGGATTCTCATTTAAGGTTTTTAATCCATAATAGGCCAGAATTCTATTTTCTCCTTTTATTTCTACTATATCAGCAGCTATACTAATTGCTAGTAAATCAAGATATGGAGTTAGTCTATCAAATGGAATTTTATTGAAGTTTGCATAAGCTTGCATAAATTTGAATCCTACACCACAGCCAGAGAGCTCCTTGTATGGATATTTACAATTTTCTTGTTTAGGATCTAATACAGCATAAGCTTTTGGAACTTCGTCACTGGGTAAATGATGGTCGCAAATAATAAAGTCAATATCCTTTTCTTTGGCATACTCAACTTGTTCATTGGCTTTTATCCCACAATCTAAAGCAATAATTAGCGATTGAGTGTGCTTATAAGCATAATCAATACCTTGTTTGGAAATCCCGTAACCTTCCTTATATCTATCAGGAATATAGTAATCAATATTTGGATAAAACTCCTTTAAGAATGAATAAACTAAAGTTACAGATGTAGTTCCGTCAACATCATAATCACCGTAAATAAGTATCTTTTCTTTGTTCTCAATGGCTTGGTTAAGGCGATAAACGGCCTTATCCATATTTAACATTAAGAAAGGGTTGTGAAGTTTGTCTAAGGAAGGACGAAAAAAATCTTTTGCTTCATCAAATGAAGAGATTCCTCTTTGAACTAAAAGTTTTGCTAATATCTCATTAATATTGAGTGATTTAGACAACTTCTCTATTAGCTCTTTATCCCCATTTTCCTCAAAAATCCACCGTTTTTCCATAGCCTACAAAGTTATGATTTTATCTTTTGTGAATGACATATTTGTTTTCGTTCCACTTTGATACATTTCTTGAAATGGCTTGCGCCATTTTGCGAAATACTCAGCGTGACGGTTCCAATGACCATGATTTATAGAATATCATACAAAGTATTATTTAATTAGTTGTTTCTTCAATACTTCGTTAAACTTTTATTTCTTGCAAAGCCGTTGAGTCACACAACTATGATTATTTCTTCAAACCCTGAAAGGGTTTTATATTTATAGCCACGGGTGAAAGCCCGTGGCTATAATAATAACAGAGAATAGATTTTGGCATGAGTTTTTGGGACAAAAACCATGACAAAATCGGTAAAAACCTTGTTTAAATATGTTTTTTGTAATGTACTGTGAGTTGTTGTACAAAGTATTATTTATAAATTAAAATATATTCCGCATGCGTACAAATATTTTATATATATTTACATCTCGAAATTTGTATAAATTGCAATTAGTTTT
>QMPB01000249.1 GCA_003648395.1 Bacteroidota bacterium | reverse complement strand
TACCAGTCTTAGTCTCTTCAATAAATAGTTTAGAAATTGTAGGGAGGATACTTGAACTTACACCTATAGCCGAGCTACTAGTTGTATTTGGGGCGATAGCCATTAGATAACCATGTCTCATATTCTTAGATACTTTATGAGATAATGTATCCCAATCAAGATCTGTTTTAGATTCCATTTTAATTTCTGTAAGAACTTTACCAAAGATTTCTCCTTGTTTCCATTGAGACTCTTCGAACTTACCAAAGTTCCCAAGTTCTTCTCCAAGTTCATTACTTCTTTCAACTGCATAATAAGCAAGTTTTTCAAAACGAGCTTGGATAGCATCTTGATGATCTGGCATCTCAAATGATAATGAATTAGCAGCATTCCAATCAGCAAGTCCCATTGAACCTAAACCAACAGCTCTAATTTCATTATTATGTTTTCTTGAACTTTCAGTTGGTGCAGTACTTAACTCTACAGTTAAGTCCAGGATTTCAATAGCAGTTCTAGTAACATCTCTTAATTCTTCATCCGAATTAATAAATGGATGTACTACAGATAAAAGAGTACATGTATGAGTACTATCAACATCGAATGGAGAGAATGATTCAACACAAAGGTTTAATCCATAAATGGTTCCAGCATTTTTCATATTTGAAACATTATTAATATTATCTTTGAAAGCCCAATAAGGAGTTCCTCTATTAATACTAGTTCTTAATGATTCTTTGAATAAATCTTTAGCGCGAACTTTCTTATATAATTCTACAAAACCTTCTGGATCATTGCTAGTACTTTTAGTCTTCTCAATTAAGAATGCATAAGCTTCTTCAAATTCTTCTCCAAATAGTTTACCAAGATCAATACCAAATTTATTTAGAATTTCATAAGGATCGAATAAATACCAATCTCCGTCTCTTTCCATAGCTCTCATGAATTCATCATTAGCTACTAATTGAAGATAAAGATCCATACTCTTTTCTCTTTCTTCTCCACCCAGTTGTTGAGTCTTAAGAAAGTTAAATACATCCATATGCCAAGCACTTAAAGAAGTAGTCATTGCTCCATCTTTAACGCCTGATTGATTTACATAAATCATAAGGTCATTAAGAACTTTCATAAGAGGAACAACACCAGTTGCTTTTCCTTTAATTCCCATTAACCAAGATTGGAATGCTCTGATGCTATCTAAGTTAGCTCCAATTCCTCCACCTTTCTTTGATATAATAGCAAACTCTTTAACAAGATCCATAATACCATCCATATCATCTGGAAACTTTCCAATGAAACATGAACTAAGGTTAGCGTTTGGTTTTCTTAATTCAGAAAGGATAACACTTGGGAATGAGATTTGCTTCTTACTAGCTTTCTCAAAATAATCTTGTACCTTATCAATGAATGCTTGAGATAAAACATCATTATCAAAGCCAGACATCTTTTTAAGATAAATACTCTGGTCTCTTGTACTAAAATATTTTTGAGCAAATATTAAAGAAAGGACAAAGTACAGGTGTAATGGAGTTTCTAATCCAATAAGAAATTTATTTTCTAATGTAATTACAGACTCAACTGCATAGTCAAAGTTTCTTTGTTTTTTAGGAGCAGCGATCATTTCAAATAGTTCAACTAAATGAGAATCTTTTAATTGAAAATAAGCAGCGTCATAATGACCATTTGTAATCTGATGATGAATAAATTTATCAAAGTTTAATTCTCCATCTGCTCCAGTATCAAATGGTTGTTTACTAGTTCTTGCCATCTTTCTTTTGCGTTTAAGATCTTCCATTGTTTGTAGTCTACCAGCTACAATTCTCCATTGTGGTTGATCTGGGGAGATTTTATTAATAGCTTCCATACGCATTTGTGCATGAATAAAACTAGTTTTAATACCATCTCTTATACTAAAATGTAACGAGCTTTGTAACTCTAATGAACTACAGTTAGTTCCTTCTGTGGCGAAGTCTGCCATCTTTTGTATCTTAGAGTCGTCTCTTTTCTCTTTATGCCCATCGGCTTTAATAACGTACTCAATTTTCTCTTCTGCTTGCGTAGAATTAGTATCCATTTGATTCTTCCTTTTTAATGTTTGGTGTGTTTGTTTTTCGTAAACTTTTTTTAGTACCTTATAATATCTATTAAGGCTGGTTCTAGTTCTTAAGTGTTAGACCCCTTCTGGCCTGTACTTTAGGTATAGTTTAGTTCTGTTTTGGATAACCAGATTCCGAGCTGGTAAATTGAAGATAGTATGAGGCTTCGTTAAATCGAAGACAGGAAGGCATAAGAGAGATTTCTCTCTCTTATTTATATTCTCTTTTCTTTTATAATAACATTACGTTTTTGATTAAGAATTAATTCTTCTAATCTAGTTTGAAGTTTAGCATCTACTTCAAATAGTTTTGGGAATAATTGAGTTTTATAATTTAAGTTAGCCATTAATGAAATAAAATTTGGATAGTTTGTATAGTAAAGTGAAAATGCTTCTTTACCAACTAACAATTCCATTTGAGTTTCTAATACCTTAGGACTAATATTTGCTACTCCAAGCTTTTGAAAAATTTCAGCTAAAGAACCAAAAGAATTTATTTTAATTTTTTGAAATTCTTGAATCATATATTTATGGTGATCGTCTAGAGTTCCTCTTTTATTAATAAGATTCTCTTTATGAGCTTCTTTTTCAAATTTAGTATCTATATCTAGATCTTGTTCTGCTGGAGCAAAATCTTCTAAAGTAGCATTAACCCATTCACCTCTATGATTTTTAAGAATATCAATAGCAGCTTTATTGCTTATTTGTAAGAAGTATGTTAATATAAAGAATTGAATTCCAAGGTTATATACTCTTTTCTTTTCTGGATCTTTATCTATTTGATTACCACTTTTACTAATAATTTTAATAATTTGCTTTTGAACTAGTTCTTCCGGAACCTTAAATACTTTAACTTTCTCTGGTTGATTTTTATCAACCGCAAGTAAAGCAAGTAATTGTAAGTAACCGAAATAAACTAAGTCGATACTTTTTAGCCAGTCGATACTTTCTAAAATATCTTCTACTATCTTCTTTTTATCTTTTTGAAATTCTTCTATTTTATAAATTTGAAATTCTGTTACAAATCTTTTTTCTTTTGAAATCTGTTTATTAACTTTCATTAATTCATTTAAAAGAGTAAGAAGATCTTTACTTCCACCAGTACTATCATTAATTTGATCTGGTTCTAAAAAGATTCTATGTAAAGTTTTATCTTTATTAAACATTACTACTGGAGGCATATCAGTTCCAGTTTTATGCATTAATCCTAAAGAAACTATATTCTTTGAAATTAATTCATGTACTATTTTAGTCTTTCTCGAACTAGGAAATTTACTAAGGGCTGTTTTTAATCTATCTCTAAATTGAACATAAACCTCTTTATCCTCTAGTATATCTAAAACAACAGCAGGTGCTTTATTAACTATTGATGGATATTGTTTTTGTGTTGGGTTACTTGGATTACTTCCATCATTTACTATATTTGGCATTTCTTTCCTTTATTTTTATTTTTAAGCTTTGGTATCCATATACATTTCAATAAATGATAAATTTGGTACAAAGCATTCGTAATTTAATCTATCTGGTTTAAATGAGAATACAGAACCTATGCTATTAGCTGCTAGAATACAAGGATAATATAAATCGTCACCATAATAATCAAATGCTAATTTATCTGGTCTATAAATATCAGAATCATTTAGAGTAACTATTTTACTATTAGCTTGAATAAATTCAGTACTTAAGGACATAAATTTATTTAAGAATAGTTTTTCTTCGGAAAATTCATTTACGAAATTATAATTAATTTCTTCATCTAATCCAAAAGCTATCATTGTATAATACCTTGTTGTCTCTTCTGAGTATCTAATTTACTTAAATAATTTAATCCTTGATTCTTTTTCTTCTGAGGCATATTTTGGATACCAAGTGTTTCATTTTTTAATGGTTTACGTGGACTAGCTACTGGATCGTTAATAGCACGAGTCTGTTCTTTCTTAGTACCACTTCCAAGATCCTTTCCTCCAGAATGAACACGAACTCCATTCTGTATTCCATGATCAATAACATTATGTAATGTCTTAGTTTCAAGAATAAGCGATTTTCTCATATCTGGCCATTCCGAAGATTCTAGGATCTTCTTAGGTTCGAAACCAGTTTTAATTGCTGGTAAAGAAGTTTTAACTTGATTGTGATTATGATTTTTAGTATTCGTCATAACTGCTCTCTGACCCATAAATGGATTCTTAAAAGTACTAGTCATATTACGAACTACATTACCAACATCTTTATTGCCAGTAATATTCGAACTATGTTGTACAGTAGGTAACTCAGTACCTGGTAACTTAGTCGTTCTTGTTGTTAAGTTTGGTTGTTTTATTCCCTTTAACATAGTTCTCTCCTTTTTAATTTAGCAAGAATGGTTGGAAATAGGCTAAACCTATTTCCAACTTCCTCTTATTATCTGAATTTTAATAAATTCTGAACAATCATTTCACTTTCTGTCAATTCTTCCGACTGAGTGGACTCTTCAATAGAACCATTGATCTCATCTTTCTTAACTGACTCAGTGCTTTCACCGATCATCCCACTATTTAAACCATCTAGATCTGGACCTGCGCCCTGATCTTCTGGACCAATAGCACCATTAGATTCTTCTTCTGGTTTAACAGAAAGAGCCTCTAAAGTACCAGTATCAGGATGGAACATATATTCATTACCTTCATCATCTTTTAAGATCATATCGTCCTGAATATTATTATCATCTTGAACTGTGTCCATAGCAGATGGAATAAAATCTTCCGCTGCCTCAAACAAAATTTCTTTAGATAAATTATTAAAGAAAGTAGCTTCCTCTATAGTAACAACCCCATTAGAAGTTATTGCATTATTAATTAATCTATTAGTAACTAAGTCCGAAGCCTCTTCAAGTACTTTATTAAGTGCTTGTTTTTGAGCTTCGTTCATAATATTACTTCTGTTGGTTTCTGTTAGCAGCGTACATAGCACCACCACCTAAAGCAGCACCACCAAGACCAGCAGCACCAGCAGCATAAGCAGCAGGGTTAGCTTCTACATGTTTCTGAACAGCGTCAACAGTAGCTTGACCTTGAGTCTGAGCTTGATCAGCTAAAGTACTAATTTTATTTCCAGCAGCATCAAGACCAGCAGAAATATGACCAGGAATAGCTTTAACAGCCTCTACTCCAGTGTCAACAGTATTACCTGCAATCATACCAGCTTTCATAGGACCAGTAAACATTTCTGGATCATTAGCACTTTGATCAGCATAACCAGCTTGGAATTGAGTTCCAGCAGCTTTAACATCATCAACAGCACCAGTTACAGCATTAGTTGTAGCAGTTGCAGCTTCGTTATATTTATCAGCAACAGCTTGACCAGCTTGAGTTGCATTATGAGCAACATTTGCTCCAGCAGCATCTAAAGCAGCTCCAGCGTTAGCTTGAAAGTTACCTGTACCATTATTGAAAGTATCGATAGCATCTGTACCATCAGCACCATTAATAGTAGCAGCACCTAAAGCAGCTCCACCAGCAGCAGCACCAGCAGCATATTTGCCCCAGTTATTAGCTAAATGTTGCTTAGCACCATCAACTACACCTTCCTCTACAAGAATCTTACTGATAATTGAAAGGTTTTCATTTAAAAATTTCTTAGTCTTAAGAGCAACTAATTCAGTTGTTCCCTCTTCTAAGATATTAATCATATGTCTATCACGAACATTTTCTAATACTAATTGTAATTTTGCCATTATTTAATCCTTATACCATTTTAGCGATTAATCTATTAACGATTAATTCACTTTCAGTTAATTCAACTGGTTCAGCAACTTCTTTAGCAGCTTCTTTAGCAGCTTCTTCAGCAGCTAATGCAGTTGACTCTTCTAATGCTTTTGCTTCATCAGCAACAGCTTGTGCAGCAGTAGCTTCTTCTAATTCTTTAGCTTTAGCAGCTTCATCAGCAACAGCTTGTGCAGCAGTAGCTTCTTCTAATGCTTTTGCTTTAGCAGCTTCATCAGCAACAGCTTGTGCAGTAGCTTGAGCAGCAGCTTCTTCTAATTCAGCAGCACTATTATCAATCTGTACTTCAGCTTCTTCAAAAGATACTGTTTCAGGAATGAAATCTTCAGCGGCTTCTGTAATTACTTCTTTTGCAAGAGAATTGAAAAAGTTTGCTTCTTCTAATGTTACTTTACCATTTTTAAGTAAAGATTCCATTACTAATCTGTTAGTTACGAAATTTGTAGTTTCTTCAATTACTGAAGCTACTTCGTTAACCATAATATTCTTTAAATCCATTAAAAACTCCTTAGTGTTTTTGGCTTAGTATTTACTCTAGGAGCGAACACTCTAATTGATATCTTTTAAAATTTTATATCAACTCTTTTAATTTAAATATAATTTAAATATAATTCGCGCGAACTATAATTACTATAAATTTAAATTACTAAATTCTAAAACAATAATAGTTTAGAATTGTAATTATCTAAATTCCCGGCATCGGCCGTAAGATAATGACTTTTAATAATATAACAATATTTAGTTAGTACTGAATTTATGTATATATTAATTTTAACTAATACATCTGTAAGTTCAATATTCTGCATAGTCTCTAATTGTATTTCTGCAATTCTTGCATTAATTTGGGCTTCCGTTAACTCGAT
>QMPB01000248.1 GCA_003648395.1 Bacteroidota bacterium | reverse complement strand
ATTACATTATAAATAGAAATTGGACGACGAAGAAATGCATTGCGTGTGTCTTTTACTAGGATTTCTACAAATTGACCAGGCAATATATCCGAAGTGCTTTGCTTACTCTCTACTTCAAGAACGTAATAGTCTTTATTTATTCGTCGGTTTTGAATTACCTTAAGTAGTTCCGAACGTTTTTTCTGATGCTTATGCTCGTTTGACATTTTGGGCCTTATTTATTATCCTTATCATCTACTTTTTCTACTTCTTTAGTTTCATCTACTTTTTCATCATCAAAAACCATTAATCCGGCTTTGTTTAAAGTTTTATACCACTGTACTATCTTTTTTACATCAGAAGCATATACTTGCTCTTCGTTATAATACGGTAGCACTTCTTTAAAAAATGCTAATAAATCATTCTTTGATGATTTTGGACTTATAATTTCAGCACCATTCAAATGGGTATGAATCTTTTCAAAAACTTCTACTAATGGTACATCTTCTTCGTAAGTATAAATACTTATTTCTTCCAATGCACTAATCTGATGTGCTGAATATACTGGTATACGCTTTTTGTCCTCTAAGCCTTCTACAATAAGCCCTGTCTTAGTTGACGAAATCATATTAAAGAGTCCACTCTTTCCACCTATTGATAATAATCCACTTAAATTCATATCTTATATTTTTGTTTATTTTCGATATGCGAAATTAGTAAAAATTAAAGCTGTTTTGATTGTTTTATTTAGCGCTCTTATGCTATGATTACTTAATTCTTTTTAGGAAAATAATTATTTGCGCTTATTTTACTTACGATAATTTTGTAATTTAAGTATATTACTATGAATAATTATTAAATTTTATAATATTGCTTTTATATTACTCTTTATTTCTTATTTTTGCTTACAGATTAGTATTAACAAATAATAAAAACATAATATATATAGCTATGAAATTTAATCCAGCAACAGCACTAGAAGAAGTGCATGAATTAGGGAGTTTTAATGGAGTAAATCAGAGTATTAACGATTCTGCAACATTCGCTTTTGATAGTGGTGAAGATATGACTGCTTGTTTTAACGGAGAGTTAGAAGGTGCATTCTTATATTCGCGTCACTGGAATCCAACAAACTTTTCGTTTGCTAAAGCATTGGCAGCAATGGAGAATACTGAGGCAGCATGGGTAACAGGCTCTGGTATGGCTGCCATTACAAATACTATTCTTCAACTTTGTAGTGCAGGAGATCATATTGTGGCTTCGCGTACTATCTATGGTGGTTCTTTCGCTTTTATGAAAAGCTACCTTCCAAAATTTAATATTGAAGTAAGCTTTATTGACACTACTAACCTTGATGAGGTTAAAGCTAGTATTAAGTCAAATACAAAGATGGTTTATACTGAAACAGTAAATAACCCAATGCTTCAGGTTGCTGATATTCCTGAGTTGGCGAAAATTACCAAAGAAAGAGGTGTTAAACTTGTAGTTGATAATACATTTACACCAATGATATTTTCTCCAGCAGAACTTGGAGCTGATATTGTTGTTTATTCAATGACTAAGTATGTTAATGGTAAGAATGATACTACAGCAGGTGCAATTTGTGCTAGTGAGGAGTTTATCAATTCTTTAATTGATCTTAATACTGGCTCAAGTATGTTGTTGGGTGGTCCTTTGGATTCATTCCGTGCTAGTAGCATTCATAAAAATCTATATACATTGCCAATTCGTATGATTCAGCATAGTAAGAATGCTGCTTATCTTGCTGAAAAATTTAATGCTATGGGTCTTAGATCTATCTATCCTGGGAATAAGGACCATGAGGGTTATGAGTTGCATAAGTCAATGATGAATCCAGATTTTGGATTTGGTGGGATGATAGCTATTGACCTTGAAACGGTTGAGCGTGCTAGTCGTTTTATGACTTTGATGCAAGAGAATAATGTTGGTTACCTTGCTGTTAGCCTTGGTTTCTTCCGTACTTTGTTTAGTAATTCGGGTCAGAGTACTTCTTCTGAAGTTCCTGAAGAAGAACAAAAGAAAATGGGACTTTCTGAAGGTTTAGTTCGTTTCTCAGTTGGTTTAGACTATAATATTGAGGAAACATTCAAAACAATAGAAAAGTGTTATAAGGCATTATAAAATAAAACCCCAAAAATAATAAAGGCCATTTTGAGTTATCAAAATGGCCTTTGTTTTTTATAAGAATTTCTTGTTTTAGAATAAATTCTTAAGTTTCTTAAATACCTCTTTTTTATCAGGATTCATTGGGAATTCTAATACAGGCTTTAAATAGTAGAGCTTATGCTCGCTTTTAAAACGTTTTTCACCACCACCAGTAATATTTAGCATTATAAGTGCATCTTTATCAATAGTGTTGTTTTTTACCGCATTTATAAGAGTAGCTGCTGCTACTGCCGAAGCAGGATGAATATCATTGCCTTCAGTTTTCTCAAATAAATCTCCAGCTGCTTCTAATTCCTCATTTGTAGCAAGTAGTACTTCGCCACCCGCATCTTTCATTGCATCGTATAATCCTCCAATTACTGGGTAGGGAGGCTTTCTGTTTGAAAGAACTTTTGCTGTTATTTCTTCCACTTCTTTGCGAGCAGTATCGTCATCCATTGGCAAAATAGCCCTTGAATCAGCGTACCATGCATCATGAATAGGAGTAAATGGAGAATTTTGTGAAATCATTAGTTTCATTTTGTTGCTTCCAAATCTACCATCTTCAATTAAGCGCAAATTAGCTTCCCAGGCAGCAATTGCTCCAGTTCCACTTCCTACTGCTTGAAAATAATACTCAGGAATTTTACCAATATGTGTTACTGCCGAAAGGGTAGTAGTGGCCATGCCATCACGGCGGGCAACATTCTTAGCACCTCCCTCTGGAAAATATTCTTCCATTTCAGAAGCTAAGTTACTTAGGTGTATGGCATCAAAATAATCGCCTCCACTTTCTGAAACTATTAACTTTACATTGTCATTTATAGGTGCATCAAACCAAAGTGCGTTCAAATTATCCTTTGGTACACATAATAATAATGGAATATTATTATCAGAACAAACCTTAGCAAAAGCTCTAGCAGTATTTCCTGCGGAAGCTACTACCAATACTTTCTTTTCGTTTGGATCTAATCGTGCAGATACAGAATATGATTCAGTTTCTTTAAAAGAACAGGTTTTCATTTTTATTCCTCTTTCGGGCCAATAGCCACTAAAAGTAATATATAAATTACTTAAACCTAACTCTTTAGCGAAGCCTTCACTTTTATATGTAATTGGTGCAAAAGAGCCTTCTAACCTTCTATGGATTGGTAGCCAATCTTCAAAGCGGTATAATCCTTCTGATAAATCACCAACCTCTATTTGCTTCTTATTATAAATAGCTCTTATTAAAGATGGTTTCTCTTCGTTCTCAGCATCTAGAGTCCACCCTTTGTCTTCAAATCTTTTGCCTGTTGCAATAGATTCTAAAATGTATTTCTTATTTTCCATAAAGAATAAAAATTCGCTTTAGTTTTAAATTATGTAATAGCTTGTAATAATTATTTATTATTTAAAGCAGCTTTAACAAATCCTACAAATAAAGGATGAGGATTAGCCACTGTACTACTATACTCTGGGTGAAATTGTACTGCAGTAAACCATGGATGGTCTTCAATCTCTACAATTTCTACTAAATTTGTTTGAGGATTTACACCTGTTACTTTCATGCCACTATTAATATACTGATCGCGGAATTTATCATTAAACTCATAACGGTGGCGGTGACGCTCCTTAATACTGCTTTTCTTATAAGCTTTATAAGAATTGCTTCCTTCAATAACTTCGCAATCGTAAGCGCCCAAACGCATTGTGCCTCCAAGGTTATCAATATTTTTTTGTTCTTCCATTAAATCTATTACTGGATATTTTGTACGAGAGTTCATCTCTGACGAATGTGCTCCTTCAAGACCTAAAACATTTCGTCCATACTCAATAACAGCACATTGCATTCCTAAACAAATACCTAAAAATGGAATTTTATTCTCACGAATATATTTTATTGTATCAATCTTTCCTTCGATACCACGATTGCCAAATCCAGGTGCCACAAGTACACCACTAAGATTTGATAAATATGATTCAGCATTTTCTTCGTTAATCTTTTCCGAAGAAATCATTTTGATATTTACCTTGCAATTATTCTCTGCACCAGCATGTATAAATGATTCTAAAATCGATTTATACGAATCCTTAAGCTCAACATATTTTCCTACCAAGCCAATAGTTATTTCATAACTAGGATTTTTAACTAGTTTAAGAAATGTTTCCCACTTTGTAAGAACAGTTTTTCTATTATCATTTATTTGAAGCTTCTTTAATACCTCTGTATCAAGGCCTTCTTCTTGCATCAGTATAGGTACATTATAAATTGTATCCGTATCAATACTTTCAATTACCGATGAAGCTTCAACATTACAAAATTGAGCAATTTTCTTTCTAATACCATTATTTATATGATGCTCAGTACGGCAAACTAGTATGTCTGGCTGAACTCCTAATTGTAGTAATTGCTTAACACTGTGCTGTGTAGGCTTAGTTTTAAGTTCGCCAGCAGCAGCAAGGTATGGCACCAAAGTTAGGTGTATTACTAACGCATGTTTTCCCATTTCCCATTTCAGCTGACGCACAGCCTCCACATATGGAAGAGATTCTATATCGCCAACTGTACCACCAATTTCAGTAATTACAAAATCAAAATTATTCTCAGTTCCTAATATTTTTATACGACTTTTTATTTCATCAGTAATATGTGGAATAATTTGTACGGTTTCGCCTAAGTAATCACCTCTACGTTCTTTTTCAATTACAGTAGAATAAATTCGTCCTGTAGTTACATTATTGGCCTGAGTAGTTGGCTGATTAGTAAATCTTTCGTAATGTCCAAGATCCAAATCTGTTTCAGCACCATCAACTGTTACATAACACTCGCCATGCTCATATGGGTTTAGAGTACCAGGATCCACATTTATATATGGGTCAAGTTTTTGGATAGTAACTTTATATCCTCGTGCTTGCAATAGTTTTGCAAGTGATGCAGAAATAATTCCTTTTCCTAATGATGAGGCCACACCACCTGTGACAAATATATATCTCGTTTTCTCCATAACTACTGAAAATCAAGGGGTTAATATTAAAATTACTAATTAACAAAGATAGAATTTTTCTTTACTAATTTTATATTTATTTGATTGTATGTTTTAAGATTTTATTGTAAATTTATGGATAGTCTATCTTAACCAAAAATAGCCCTTCTGCAGCAGCAGAAACTCCTGCATTATTTCTATTTTTACTCTCTATTATTGTTTCAAAATCCTTTAGAGAAAGTTTGCCACGACCAATATCAATCATTGTGCCTACAATTGCTCGTACCATATTCCTAAGAAATCTATCGGCTGATATTTCAAAGATTATAAGCTTGTCATCCTTTCTCCACTTGGCTTCCATTATATCGCAAATATTGGTTTTTGCATCAGCATGTAGTTTTGCAAAACTTGTGAAATCACTATAGCCAAGAAGTAGCTCGCTAGCTTTATTCATTTTTTCAATATCTAAATCACCTAAACGTAGCCATGATGTATTAGAATTAAAAGGATCTTTGGCAGAACTTATTATGTAATTATAAGTTCGTTTTGTGGCATCAAATCGGGCATGTGCATCTTTATCTACTTTATAAATCTCATGAATGGCGATATCCTTTGGCAATAGAGAATTAAGCTTATAAACTAGAAGTAGTATATCATTTTCAAAAGTAGTATTGTCCATATCAAAATGAGCAATATAATTCTTTGCATGAACTCCAGTATCAGTACGTCCTGCTCCTATAATAATGGTTTTAGTTTGCAATGCAGTACTAAGTGCAGTTTCTAATTTTTCTTGTACACTCATGGCATTCGGTTGATATTGCCAGCCGTGGTATTTTGTCCCCAAATATGATAATCGTATAAAATATCTCATCTCTTTATATTAATTTTTAGCCTTCAATACAACTTTCTCTTTCCAATTCCCAATTCCCAGCCTTCGGTACAATTTTGATTTTTCATTTCAATCAAAATCAAAACCACTCAGTCTGACGAATTCCTAATTCCCAATTCCTAATTCTCAATTCCTAATTCCCCATTCCTAATTCTAATCTACTTTAGTATTATTTTCTAACTGCTTATATGTATTCGCCAAATTTTGTAATAATTGCTTACTTGGTTTATCAGAATTCTTAACTGCTTTTTCAAAAAAGAAAATAGATTGTTTTAAGTTTCCCCTAATACCATTCAAAACGCCAAGATTTTCGCAAATACTAGCGTTTGATGGTGCAATCTCATAACCCCTTATTAGATAATACTCAGATGCTTGTAGATTATTCTTATAACGCCCATATATTTCGCCAAGCTTATTATAAGCTTCAGCATATGTGCTATCTTGTACAATCAAATTATTCAAAACTATTATTGCACTATCTTGCTTATTTAGGTTTAGATAATTGTCGGCTATAAAATACTGAGCCTCTGAATTAAAGCCAAAATTATTAGTGTAATACTTTAGAATACTATTTGACAGTTTATATGTTTTATCTTGATGAGTTTTTTTACCCAGAGCAAGAATATTAGTTTTAGAATCTTTAGTGCCTCCTTTTTCTACACTTTCCATATAGTAGGCAAAGGACTTTGTGTATTCTT
>QMPB01000247.1 GCA_003648395.1 Bacteroidota bacterium | reverse complement strand
TCGTATATACTGATGTACTTATCAAGGGATTCTGCATTTTCTTTTCCTGAAAGTGATAAGTTTATCTTCGAAAATGTTACTAAACCTATATAGGCTTTTGTTCTTGCATAACTACTGGCTGATATGGGATCTTTTTTATTACTTCTGCTATTAATATAGTTTATCTGATTTTTCCACCATTTTAGCTTCTGTACGTCTATATTTCTTGTAAGATCTTTATATCGGTTGAGCTCTTCTTCTAAAAACAAATCAGTACGTCGATAATAGTTTTTCACTTTCTTATTTTGCTTTAATGTTTCAAACTTCTTAAGAATGTCTTTATCGGAGCCGTAGTTCTTAAACTTATATGCTATTTCCATTGATTTTACAGCATAATAGTAGTTATTATTGGCAAAGTATTTTTCTGATTGGTTTTCATAATGTGATGAAAGGTTGTCATCTCCACCTTTTCCCCTGTGAATAAGAAAATTAATTCCTACACTTATATAACTAACTGGTGGCCATTGGTGAGGGCCGTCAAATACAAAAGAGATAAGATTTTTATTTAAAGATAATTTGTCATTTAAATCATAGTATTGTTCCAAAAAATTAAAATCCTTAATTCCTGCTATAAGAACTGTAGGGAATGGCAATTGATTCTTACGATTCATGCCAGCGCCACACATTATAAGGCCATTTATTTTATGAGAATAGGCAAAGTATTCTGCCATGCGAGCAGCGCCAGAAAATCCAATCATGTATATTTTATTTCTGGATGTTTTGCTTGTGGAAATAAAATGAGTCAAATCTCTGTCAATAATACTTATATAATCTCTAACTCCATTTTCCACATCTTTAATACCTATTAATGCCATATGATTGTTGTCGGCATAGGTGTGTAGGGAGTCCATAATAAGTTGAGGCTTCGAATGAGGGTCTAATATTACTATAATACCATTCGAAATATTGCTATCTGTTGGAATGTATTGCTTATAGCGAACTGCTTGCTTTTGAATAGGTTTTTGATTGGAAACAGTTTTAACTGTTGAGTCATCATTACATGAAAAGGCTAGGAGCATGGTAAAGCAAGCTAATAGCATCCATTGTTTTTTTTTCATCTGTTTCAGAATCAGTTGTGATTTATACATGTATAATCAAAAGTAGTTATTTTTTTGCTTTAATTTAATATTATATCTCAATAATAATTACTTTTACATTTTGTAAATAGTATAAAACTTTAATCGAAACATCGTTAAACTGTTGCTTATTTTATAAAATGCTTGATTATGTAATGGTCTTTGAGTGTTATGTTAAATAGTTTTATAAAGTATTACAATTATCGTTAGATTTGCAATAGTAAATTTAACTAATAAAACATATACTTAATTCATTTTATTCATACTGCTCAATTACAGATAATCACAGAATCAATTAATAATAATATATGCTCAAAGTAATAATTCTTAAAGAAAAAACACCAAGTTTTATGCGAAGATATATTTCTTGTCATATACTTAAGAATCCTATAAGGAATATTTTTAACTTTTTAAAAATATCTATCTTTTGGCTAGGTAAAAATAAGTTTGTAATACAATAGCTTCTCCAAGACTAAACACAGGTAGACGGAAGAATGCCACCAAAAGAGAAGCAGAAATTAATTCTCCTCCCAAATAATAATTATTTAATAAAAATAACAACTAATTATGAAAAATATAATAATAATTTTGACATTAACTATTTTTTTTACAACCATTGCTCATAGTCAGTATATTCAAATGGAGCATTGGTATATAAATGACTATTCAAATTCTAAGGAAATTGATTTTACAAACAGCTCAACAGGTACATATTCTTACAGTGTGAGCAATTTACCAACACCTACAATTGGATACAGTCATCAAGAAGGTACTGTAAATGGCATGTACGATTTTAATGGAAATATGATTTTCTATATAGAAGACGGCACTGTTTACGATAAAAATGGCATTAACCAAGGCAGTTTCCTACATACTGTTCACAATACCCAGGTGCAAATGGGTACTGTAAATGAATGCGCTATTATTCCTTTGGAGGAAACATGTAACGAGTATTTTGTCGTATTCAGTACACTTGGCAATATTGCAACATCTTATGAGCCACGTGTATTTTATGGTAAAATAACACTAAATTCAAATAACGACATTATTTCAATTACAGATGAAGCTATACTTGGTGGATACTCTATTAATAGCTCAACTACAGAATGCAGCTTTGCTATTAGCAAAGATATCAATATCCAAGGAGATAAATATTTATACTTAGTAGAGGGAAATAATCAAATCAATAACCCCAATTATTATGGAAAATTAGATAGATTTCTGATTACAGATAATGGGATTACTTATCAAAACACAATACTCAATCACAATAATCCAGGACAAAATATTGATTATACACCATTTGAAGTAGAATTGAATCATGATGGAAGTCAAATAGCATGGGGCAGTACGCAAAAAGGTGAAATTTATATAGTGGAGTTAGATGGAACAGACGTAATTCATACTTATACTTCAGATATTAGTGATTTCCCTAAGGGAATAGAGTTTTCACCAGATGGAAGCAAATTATTTTTTTCACAGTTTTATGGAGATATTAAATATATTGATTTTAACGACAATCAAACAAAAATAATTAATGGTGCATCTGCTGCTATTAGTAGGCATATTGAATTAGCATCTGATGGATACTTATACTGTTTAGGTAGCTCCATAAATCCAAACACCTTAGTCATTGGAGAAAAAACAATTCCATTTACTGCTTTTATTTCAAATCATAGCATAAGTACTCTGCCCGATCAAATAGATGGTTATGAATATAATTCAATGGCAAAGCAAACATCTTGCTGTATAGAACAGAATCAGGTTTATACGCGTACAACAGCTTTTTCTGCATTATCAACAACATGGACAAATCTTAGTAACCCATTCCAAGATGGCTTAGCAGATGTTTCTACTTCTGCAGGCTTTATTGTAGCTACAGGTTCCAAAACTATTATAAAAAATATGAATATTGAGTTTGGACCTAAGGCCAAGGTGATTGTAGAGCCAGGTGCTTTATTAATACTTGATAATACCAAATTTACAGGATTAGACAATTGCCAGGCAATGTGGTTAGGTGTAGAGGTATGGGGAGATAGAACAAAAACACAAGAAACTTGGACTTCTAATGGCATAAATGTACATCAGGGTAGAATTATTGTTAAAAACAGCAGTGAGATAAACAATGCACAAACAGCAATTCAAGCCATAAAAGAGAACTTTGATGGCTCACTAGATTGGAGTAAAACTGGAGGAATTATTCAATTAATAGAAAATTCTAAATTCACTAACAATAAAAGAGGTATTTGGCTAGGAGGATATAAAAATTATCTTGCAGGGCAATACGGCAATCAAAACTATATCCGACCATTGAGAAGCTATATCAAGAATTGTAATTTTAGTATAAATGATTTTTTTCATGGCAATATAAACTTTCATTTTTTATTGGATTATATGATGGTAGCTCCATTTATTTGAAAGGTAATTCTTTTATAAACTCTTCTTCATCAGCAATATCAGAACGCGGATGTGGTATTGCTTCTTTTTATTCTCCAATTAATGTATCGCCTTCATATCTACACATACCTTACTATCATTTAGACCACCATAGCACCTTTGAAGGACTTTTATATGGCATAAAAGCAATTAACTTTTACTCCTCAGAAAAACATTCCATCACTGAAAATGATTTTACGGATTGTTACCATAGCATTTACCTTAATAATACCTCAAATACTGAGATACTTTCAAATTCCTTTTATATTCCTGTGGAAGATGCCAGTATAAATACACCTCCTTATGGTATATATCTTAATGGGGATTATAGTTTTCATATTGAAGATAATGAATTTGCAGCTGACTATTATCCTGGTACTTATGGCATTATTGCTAACGAACTTGGTGCCGTAAATAACGAATTATACCGCAATCATTTTGTAGGTCTAAATTACGGCATCCAACCTCAACAACAAAACAAAGGTGTGATTGCAGGTCATCGTGTAGGTTTGAAATTATTTTGTAATGATTTTCATAATGAAAAATTCGATTATGATGTACTAGTACTTGGTAAACAAATATTTGACCAGCTGAGCTATAGGCATATTGGTATTGCTGATGCGCAACAGATTGCAGTATTGAACAATCCCAATCAATCCTATTACCCCGCAGGAAATGAATTTAGCAGTCAGCACGAAGGAGGAACCTTCGACTTCGATAACGGCCAAGCCGATTATCTAGTGTATTTTCATGAAAATAATACTTCCCTAAGGTTTAAACCTGAGTATAGTGTGAATATTGGGCTGGATAATAATCTACAAGTTCCAGAAAATTCATGTCCATCCAAACTAAATGGCAGTGGCAATATTCCTACTGAAAGCGCCTTATTAACTCAAGCACAATTAGCACTTAACTCATCCATAGTAATACGCAATATATGGAAAGATGGTGGCAATACTAATCTTGAAAACCAAGTGGAAACCACTCTACCTTGGGATGTATATGTGGAGTTTAATGGCTTAATTGCTGAGTCGCCTTATTTATCGGACGAAGTATTGATGGCTACTATCAACAATCCTGCCTTTACATCGCTGATGATAAAACTAATAATGGTGGCTAACCCACAAGCATCGCATAATGATGAAATAATGAATGCAATATATGATCGTATTCCTGCCTTGCCTCAGAGTTATATCGATGCCATTAGGGCAGGCGAATCTACGGTTTCGCAATTGGAACTATTGGAAGCAAATGTAAGTGCCGATTATCATTTGGTGCGGAGTATCGAGAGTAATATTATCGACATTTATCGTAGCGATACCATAAATACAAATGCTTATACTAATATGCTGAGCTTTATGACAGCTCGCCCAGGTTTGCAAGATAAATATATGCTTGCCGCTACTTATTTGGCACATAATGATTATACTAATATGCAAAGTGTTTTAGATGCTATTTCTACTACTTTTAGCCTAAATAATAAGGAGACGATTGAATATCAGAATAGTTTAACTACTTTTGCCATAGCCAAAGATATTAGGCAAAACGATAAGCATATGGGCGATTTAAACGAAACGCAAATGGCTAATTTAGAAGCTATTGTTAATCAATCAGGCACCAACCATGCTATGGCATTGGCCTTATTAGAATGGAATAATCCAGAAATGGAGCTTAACGAGTTGATATTGCATAAGCCCGAGACTAATGCACGCAAAGCAGCACCTGATAAACAAATGGATAGGCCCGAAATAGCCTCTGTATTCAAAATTTACCCCAATCCTGCCAAAGACTATTTTACACTACAATATAGTAACGAAATAGAAACTATGCAAAATTTGAGTGTAATTATTACTGATATGCAAGGACGCACAATAAGAGAAGAATATTTCGATAATGGTACAATTTATCAATTGATAGATGTATTAACACTATCGGCAGGATTATATTCTGTATCGCTTTATAGCGGCAGTTTACTCCTTGAAGTTAAACAACTAAATATTGTTGAATAAGCATACTAGTATATTAATTGCAATGGCTGTATAATAGATACGGTCATTGCATTTTAAACTTTATTTTATAATGAAAAAGATAGCAATTATTATTGTTTTAATGTTTAGTTTCTTGGTGAGTTTTTCACAAAGCTCAACCTTTTATAATAAGATACTGTTTCCATTACAAGGTTCAAATACTATTGTAAATATTATTACTGAAGATAGTGTTTATTATATTTTACATTTATATCTTGACACACCCTATGTAAATAACCAAGGAATGGGGATAATGAAGGTAGATTCTTTAGGCAATATCATTAGTAATAAAGTATGGTGGGATACGCTTAATAATTATATAGTAACCCCAGGTAATAGTATGATCTTAGGAATGGATACTATTATATATTTTGTAGGAATGAATAATAAACCTAATCAAGGCTTTAGTGCGACTTTATTTAAAGTCAACCCCCAAACCCTAGACACCCTATGGACCCGCACATACACCCATCCCGATACGGCAGCGGCAGCACTGCCTGGGGCAAGTATATTTAATGCATTTACGGCAATACGCCAAAGCTTGGATGGAGGTTTTATTATTAGCGGCATGTATAATCCGGGCTGTGTGCCCAATACCGATCGCAAAGCTTATTTGCTAAAAGTGGATAGTGTGGGTAATGTGGAGTGGATCCGAAAATATCCGACAATAACTTCGCTTTATGATATTGAATTAGCTCCCGATTCTGGCTATTATTTTCCTACGGTTTATAATAATACCATACGTGCCGTAAAAGTGAACAAATATGGAAATATTGAATGGTCGGTTATTGTTAATACAAAACAATACCCTCATGTTCCCCTTGATTTAGAAATACTAAATGCTAACTATCTTTATGTTAGTTCAACTTTTACTTACGATGTTACTTATTTCCAGCATTCGGTTGTACTTGCTAAGGTAGATATTCAAAACCAAACAAAACTATGGGAAAAGAACTATATTGTATTTAATAACTTCAAGTGTCAATCCTTACACCAAAGCATGGGTTTGGACATACTGCCCTCGGGCGATTTAATTATCACAGGCACTGTGGAGATGCTTAATCCTGACAACTCGCAAGAGCTATATCATAAGGGTATGATAATGAAGGTAAACTCCAATGG
>QMPB01000246.1 GCA_003648395.1 Bacteroidota bacterium | reverse complement strand
TCCATTACACACTTAACACTATCAGCACCATACTTGCCTGCCAATTTACTTCTATTAACTTCAAATCTGTTTTGAGTCTCTGTAGTAGAAGTAGTATTTGCATCTTGTGCATTTACACTAAAAAATATCAACATTGCAAAACTTGCAATTACTAATTTCAATTTATTCATAATTTATTGTTTATCTATAAATATTTTGGTCTTCTAAACCATGTGTTTCTAATATTAATACCTAATTTCACTTTGATAAAATCTTGTTCAATAAGGTTGTTACTTGTAGTACCTCTTCTACCAGCTTCAACAGCCAAATCAATATATGAAATCATAAATTTAGTACTCTTAAGCGGAAACCCAACTCCAAAACTTATGCCAATCTCATTTATGTCAGTTTCGTTAATAGTTAAATATGAATTACTATAATTCGCACCAAAGTTCAACGCATAGCTACCAACGTAATACTGGCCACCAACATTATATCTTAAACTATTAGAAAATTCTTTCTCTCCATTTAAAATCTTAAACCTGCTATACTCATCAAATGTAGCATCAAAGGCAAACATCCATTTATCAGTTTTACCAATACTAAAACCACCACCAATTTTTAAAGGAATTACTATACTTCCACTACCATTATCTACTATAAATATTGTGTCTTTAACATATTCAAAGCCATCACCACCACCAGTGTATGTAATTCCAATAGAACTTCCTTTGCCCAATAATGACTGCTCTGGAGAATATACGAAGCCTAATCCTAGAAAATAATCTTCATTTTTTCCAAATTTTGTATCATACTGTATCCCGAAATTAAAATGAAAGGCTCTCAAATCAGTAGTGCTTTTAACCCTATATTTAAATGCTAATGAAATATCTAGAAGTTCACTCTCTTGAGCTAGATTAACTCCACCAAATAAAAATGATGTATTTACACCAACAGATAATCCTTTAAAGATATTAAATGCATTACCCCAGTATACTTCTGTAATACCACCATCACCAATATATCCTAATCTAACATCTCCAATTGAATCAACCTGAGTATAGCTATTAAGGTCATAACCAACTGTAGAATATGGAAGCAGGCCTATACTAGTCCGCCACCAACCAGTAATAGGGAATGCTACATTAAAATAATTCATATTAAAATAATTGGAAGTAGTACTTTCATTTGTTGTTCTGGATTCCATAAAAGCACCATCAAAGGCTGCATTGAAAACAAAGCTACCCGTATCAATCTTTGCGTACGAGGCTGGATTAATTGAGCTAATTCTGTATGGGTCTACTACTCCATATGAAGCACCGCCCAATGAAGATTGATACACATTATAACCATGATTTATATCCCCAAGACCAAATCTAGAGTACGAAGACTGCAATTTTACCTGGCCAATAGCTGTAAAAGTTACTAGTAGTAATAAAATACTAACCATCGTAACTACCTTATAATCTGAACTCTTATTCATTAAATTTTAATATTTCGTTTAAGCCTATCAAGACTAAATTTGAAACCGCAAATATGTCACTTTTTAAGTAACTTTCAAAATAAATACTTTCACCACCTGTTATAAAAATTTTCAGGTCGCTATATTCACTTTTATATTCCTCAATAAAAGTATTAATTTCGGCTATTGTACCATTCATAACACCTGATAATATTGATGTTTCAGTATCAAAGCCTATCAGTGCATGAAAATTATTATAATCCACTAACGGTAATTTTGCAGTAAAAGTATGTAAAGATTTAAATCTCAAATATAATCCTGGAGAGATACTTCCTCCTATATATTCTTTCTTTTTATTTACAAAATCAAATTTTATAGCAGTTCCTATATCAATTGATAAAGCATTATACCCTTGACCTAAATACTCAACTGCAACTGCCGCAGCCAATCTATCTTTCCCCAATGTTTGAGGAGATTTGTATTTATTTAAGATTGGCAATGGCGTTTTATCGCTAAGCTCTATAAAATCAAATTCCTTATTTAAGAAATCTACTATTTCAGAAGAGGTATGAATTACTGACGAAAGAATACATGAATCAATATTTGGATATTCCTTAACAAAATTCAGAAGATTACTTCTATTAATACTCTCAAACCTCTGAAAAGAAATCATCTTTTCATCATTAAAAATTGCACATTTCTGGAAAGTATTCCCAAAATCGAGAATTAATCTTATCATCTACTTTATTAATTTGCACAAAAGTAAGTAATATAAGCAATGATAAAATAAAAATATTGTATTTTAAATTATTACAATAGACTGATTTACAGAGATAATAAATTTTGTATTAAAAATTAAATATTTTTTAATGATTAATTGTCCTAACATAGCAAAAAGATATTATCTTTGCAGCCGCTTAACTAGCTATAAGGGATCATAGCTCAGTTGGTAGAGCATCGGACTGAAAATCCGTGTGTCCCTGGTTCAAGTCCAGGTGGTCCCACTTCTGATGACCCAACGAATTATCTTTATTTGTTGGGTTATTTTTTTGCCAAAAAATAGGTATTACACCTAGCTTAATTGGGCATTATTACGTCATCCTTTTCTTATACCTATACTTATTTTTGCTTCAATTGGATTCGATATTATTCCTACCAATTAAAGTTCCTTTTAGTGCTATAAACAATCGCAAAACGATTTGTTTATATCTGCTTAACGCAGTTAATATAATGTTTGTCATACATACTTTACATATCGAATCACTAGTTAATAAACGTAAAAAAGCCAAGTTTAATAACTTGGCTTTTCTAATATATTTTTATTCCATCTAAATATTTATAGAAATAGTTTCTTATCAGGCTCTTCAATAAGACCAGCTTTATTTGATTCTAAGAACAACCTCTGTATTGCCTCCTTACCTCTATCTCCCAAATCAACACTATAATCATTCACATAAAGAGCAATATGCTTATACATTACTTCTTCACTCATTTCTTGAGAATGCTTTCTTATAAAATCTATTCCGCTTTTTGGGTTCTGCATAGCAAACTCAACACTTCGTTTTAGCACCCTATTAACTTTATGAGTTAGATCGTCACTTAAGTCTCTTTTAATAATTATTCCACCTAATGGCGTTGGAGTTCCTGTGGTATTTTCCCAATATTCACCAATATCTAGAACTTTCTTCAATCCAATACCTTCGTATGTAAATCTACTCTCATGGATAATAAGTCCAGCATCAACTTTACCATCAATAATTGCTTGCTGAATGTCAGAAAAAAGCATCTCCTTCTTATTTTTATGTTCTGGGAAAGCAAGGGTCATTAATAAATTTGCTGTAGTATTCTTCCCCGGAATGGCTATAACTTTATCCTTAATATCATCCATTGTTACATTACTTTTTGATATAATAAGAGGGCCACAGTTTTCACCTAGTGCTGCTCCCGAATCAAGAAGAATATATTTATCCAATAAATGAGTATATGCATTAAAACTAATCTTAGTAATATCAAGCTCACCATTAAAAGCTCTTCTATTAAGCTCTTCCACATCTTCTATAATTAAATCAAATTCCAATCCTTCGGTATCAATTTTACCGTGAATCATGGCATCAAATATAAAAGTATCGTTGGGACAAGATGAAAATCCTAATGTAAGCTTTGTTATGCCCTCTGTATTATTATTTTCATTCTTTGAAACTGGGGGTTCATCTTTCGCCTTTTCTTCCTCAAAGAATTTTTTCTGACCCAAAACAAGCACCGCAACTCCCACTGATATAGAAGCATCAGCTATATTAAATACTGGCTGAAAAAACTGATAGTAATCTCCTCCAACCAAAGGAATCCACTCAGGATATATACCCGAAAAGAGAGGAAAATAAAACATATCTACAACATTACCATGAAGAAAAGATGCATAACCTCCACTTTCTGGAAACATAGCAGCTATTGTAAACGGACCTGAGGCTTCGAATATCATTCCATAGAAAAGGCTATCGAAAATATTTCCTGCAGCTCCAGCAAGCACCATTGCAATGCTATAAATAAAAACAGGATGTTTTTTTTGCTTTACAATTAGATACAAATAGTATGATATAGCACCAATTGCAACTATCCGAAAAAGGCTAAGAAACACTTTTCCAAAACCTCCGCCTCCAAAAAGCTGCCAACCAAAAGCCATTCCTTTATTTTCCACAAAATGGATATAAAACCAATCACCAAGCATAGGAATAGAATCCCCTAAGGCCATATTTGTCTTTACCCAAATTTTAAGAACTTGGTCCAAAAACAAAATAATAAATACTACTAAAATAGGTTTTTTCACTGAAGTTTTATTTTATTCTTTAGCAATAATACTGAATAAGAAGATGCTACCAATATATTTCATTATTACTATATATCGTGCACCTAAGTTAGTATATCGTATAATCAAATAATAGAAATGACAAAAATGCCGCCAAAAAATAAGCAGCATTTCTTAAACTAAAGTCAATTTATACTAATATTTATATAAAAGTACTATCTTCTATTATTAATTCCATTTTTAGCCTCAATACTTAAAGTAGCATGAGGAACAGAACGAAGACGTTCTTTAGAAATTAACATTCCTGTTTCACGGCATACGCCATAAGTTTTATTCTCTATACGAAGCAATGCGTTCTCAAGATTTTTAATAAACTTTTGCTGACGTGCAGCCATTTGAGCATTCTCTTCTTTTGATCTAACAGAATTACCTTCTTCCAGTACTTTGAAGCTCGGAGCGGTATCTTCAGTACCATTCCCATTATTAGTATAAGCCTCAACCAGAAGAACTAAATTATCCTTTGCTTCGTCTAATTTATGCTCAATAAGTTCCTTAAATTCAATAAGGTCTTCATCAGTATATCTTTCACTTTTTATCTCTTCGTTCATATCTTATAATATTTATATTATTAATCTTATACTTTATTTACATTAACCTTCACTATAATATCGTTTCCTAAATCAAGCTCATTCATATCAATATTACTATCATCTATCCATTCAAAATTTTCTGTTAATGTTTCCGAACAAATATAATCTAAATTATTATCGATTATACTTTGAACTGAATCATTTTTCAATAACTGAATGTTAATTTTGTCTGTAACATCAAACCCACTATCTTTTCTAAGGTTTTGAATACGGTTAATAAACTCTCTTGCGATACCTTCATTTAGCAATTCCTCGCTAATGGAAATATCAAGAGCAACCGTAAGATCACCTACATTGCTAACAGCCCAACCTGGGATATCTTTAGTGGTTATTTCAACATCATTATTATCAATAGTCAGTATTTCACCTTCAATATCAAGAGAGTACACTCCTGTTTTCTCTATTTCTTTAATATCATTAGCTGTAAATTTATTAATAGCTCCAGCAATTTGCTTCATCATTTTACCATATTTAGGACCCAATGTCTTAAAGTTTGGCTTAATTTGCTTCACTAATATATCGCTATCACCTATTAGCAATTCTAGGCTCTTAACATTAACCTCTGAAAGAATAAGTTTCTCAATTTTTCTTATTTGCGACTCCATTTCTTTACTATTAATTGGAATCATAATCTTTTGAAGTGGCTGACGAACTCGTATTTTATTAATCTTACGAAGTCCTAAAATCATTGAAGAATAACTTTGAGCCATTTGCATTCGCTCTTCTAATTTCTTATCCACTTCGCCAACATTGGCAGAATACCAATCGGTAAGGTGAATAGATTCAGCAATATTCTTATTTCCAATATTATTCAAATCTTGATACAAACGATCCATAAACATTGGTGCTATTGGCGAGCTCAATTGAGCTATTGTAGTCAAAGCACGATATAGAGTTTGATAAGCAGAGATTTTGTCTGTAGAATAATCACCTTTCCAGAAACGACGGCGTGATAAGCGAACGTACCAATTACTTAGGTGAGCATCCACAAAATTTTGTATTGCACGGCCTGCTTTTGTTGGCTCATACTCATCATAAGCTTGTTCAACTGTAGCAATAAGCGTATTCAATTCCGATAATATCCATCTATCAAGTTCTGGTCTATCTGCAAAAGCAATATCAGCCTCTTCGTATTTAAAACCATCAATATTTGCATAGAGCGCAAAGAATGAATAAGTATTGTATATAGTGCCAAAGAATTTACGCTGCACCTCAGCAATTCCTCCTGTATCAAATTTAAGATTATCCCATGGTTGAGCATTGGTAATCATATACCAACGTGTGGCATCGGCACCATACTTTTCTATGGTTTCAAAAGGATTAACACCATTACCTAAGCGTTTGGACATTTTATTACCCTTTTTATCAAGAACTAATCCGTTAGAAATAACGTTCTTATAGGCTACCGAGTCAAAAACCATAGTAGCAATAGCATGAAGGGTAAAGAACCAACCACGAGTTTGATCTACTCCTTCGGCAATAAAATCTGCTGGAAATTTCTCTTCAAAAGTATCTTTATTCTCAAATGGATAATGAAATTGCGCATAAGGCATAGATCCAGAATCAAACCAAACATCTATAAGGTCAGCTTCGCGAGTCATCTTTTGTCCACTTTCCGAAACTAAGTAAATAGTGTCAACATATGGTTTATGGAAGTCAAAAGTATCATAATTCTCTTTTGACATATCGCCAGGAACAAAATTAGCCATTGGGCTTTCTGTCATAAAACCTGCTGCCATTGATTTCTCTATTTCTAGCTTCAGCTCCTCAGCAGAGCCAATACATATTTGTTCTTTTCTATCTTCACTAACCCAAATTGGAAGAGG
>QMPB01000245.1 GCA_003648395.1 Bacteroidota bacterium | reverse complement strand
CATTATACCATTAATTCATTATACCATTAATTCATTATATCATTACACCATTAAACCATTAACCTTTCCCATTTCAATGAATTCCCTTTTTTGCCTAAGCTTAATATGTATCCTGAAGGAATTGCTTTAGCACAACTATCAATTACTTCTTTAGCATTAGTGATTTCATTTGTAGGTTTTTTATTATATAAGGAGTACTTTTTGCGATGAGTACTAGGGTTTAGATTTGGCATAATTACATTTGCGCCAACTTTTATTGCCAATTCCCTTCCCTTAGGATTTATAGTTTCCATAGCTGTAGATGAAACAATATTTATATCAGGCATAATAATTCTAAGGCAAGCAATCATCCTTAATGTCATCTCAAAAACACTATCAAAATTTGATTTTGCATTTTCCATTGGAGTTCCTTTACAAGGAATAAAAGGACCCATTCCGCACATATGAATTTCCATATCGCGCATAAATATTAGATCATCGGCAAGGTCTTCAAAATTCTGCTCCGGCAATCCTACCATTACACCTGTACCTGTTTGATAATCTGTATCTTTTATGTATTGCAAGCATTGTAACCGTTTCTCAAAATCATGATTTTCATTATTGGGATGGTACTTATAGTATAACTCTTTATTTGAAGTTTCTATTCGCAAAAGATAGCGTTCAGCACCTAAACGCCTCCATTTTTTGTATGTTTTTACTGTCTGTTCGCCACACGAAAGTGTTATTCCTATTTCTGGGCATTTATACTTTATATATTTCACAATTTCGGAAATTGATTCCACAAAAGTAGGGGAGTTTAATTCTCCACTTTGTATAGCTATTGAGCCAATTTTGGAGGCTATGGCAATGTCAATGGATTCTTTTATTGCGTTAATATCTAAGGCATATCTATCAATACTATTGTTGGATTTGCGGATACCACAATAATAGCAATCTTTGGAGCAAATATTTGATAACTCAATAAGTGCTCGTCCATATACATTATTACTAATTGTTGAAATTCGGATATTTTCGGCTTTTGCAAATAGCAGTTTTTGCTCATCAGCACTGCAATTAAGCATTCTGATAAGTGCTTGTTTGTCCTTTATTGGATTGTCTAGTATTTTAATAAAATTGGTCATATAATTTCCTCTTTTTCTCAATAAATGGCTAGTCAAATATTTTTGTGGCTCTTTCGAATACTCCTGTAGTATATGCTATTGCCATTCCGTAATTACTTACTGCAATATTTTTGTCGATTGCTAGCTGTAGCCTATTCTGAATTTGCTTTTGGGTAGCCACACATCCTCCACATTGTATTACCATCGCACAATTATTAAGCTTTTTCTCAAATTCTTGTAAGCCAGATACTATATCAAAGTTTAGATCTTTTCCAGTAAACTCACTAAGCCATTTAGGTATCTTATAACGCCCAATGTCTTCACAGGAAACATGATGAGTACAGGATTCCAGTATCAAAATATTGTCTCCATCTTGAAGTTTAGAAATATGTTTTGTGCCTTGTAAAATTGGCTCCCAATGGGCTTTTATTCTACTGAAAATTATACTAAAACTAGTCAGAGGTATGTTTTCTGGTACTATATCCGAAACCATTTCAAAGACCTGGCTATCTGTTACTACCAAATCTATATCATGATGATTTCTTATGTAATCCTTCAGCTGAGTTTCTTTTAATACAATACATATGCTGTCTTTATCAAGTACATCACGAATAGCCATTACTTGAGGTAATATCATTCTACCCTCTGGAGCCTCACTGTCAATAGGAGTTACCAAAAGTACAGTATTACCCTTTTTTATTAGGCCTTCAAAAAGGGATGGTTTAATATAAGATGTTTTAGGAATCGTGGAGATAATGCTTTCAGTAAGTTTATCTAGATTTCTATTTTCTACGGTAGATATTTCTATTATTTCCATTCCATAATTACTCTCTACTACTTTTTGCAAACAGATACTTAGTCTTATGATATCACATTTATTGTGAACCAATAAAAATGGAATATTATATCGTCTAAAACTATTGATAAGGTCCTTCTCATGTCCATCAAAATTATTGTTGGAAAACACTAAAATGGCTAAATCTATTTGGGAGATGGTAACTCTTGATTTAGCAATACGCTTTTTGCCGAGTTCTCCAATATCATCAATTCCTGCGGTATCAATAATTATTGCTGGCCCAATGCCAAATATTTCTACAGATTTTTTTACAGGGTCGGTAGTGGTGCCTGCTTGCTCCGAAACTATGGCGGTATCTTGCCCTGTAAGTGCATTTATTAATGAACTCTTTCCGCTATTTCGCTTTCCAAATATACCAATATGTGGCTTTAAATCCTTTGCCATAATAATTTATTTTTTCGTATTATTCTCACTCTCTTCAGTAATTTAACAATGAATCAATGTTTTAATTACACCATTAATCATTAATAATTAATCAGCCTTCGATACAATTAATTTTGCTTAATATTTAACGAACTGCTACTATTTTTATGTTTGCAAAATTAATCACTTAGTCTGATTCATTAAACATTAACAATTAAAAATACAAATCTCTTTCTCCACCTTTAATTCTCTCAACACGGTTTATCAATAGTTCTTTTACCTGTTTATTCTCCATCTTATCAATTGATTTGTCAATCAGCTCCCATCCTTTAGCAGCATTTTTAATTTCTCTATAATCAATCAAATATTCGGCAAGAGTCATAATTGCATTAGGTGTACATTTTTCCTTTATAAAGCCTGGAACGGAAAATTCCATAAAATGCTCTCCAGTACGCCCAAGTCGATAGCACGCTGTGCAAAACGATGGAAGATATTCATCTTCAATAAGCTCATCAATAACCTCCGACAAACTTCTACTATCATTTATCTGGAACTGCTCTTTTCGTAAATCTTGCTCTTGCTTTTCCTCATTCGAATAGTTTCCTAGTTCAATCTTTGTTCCTGCATCTACTTGAGAGCAACCATATTGTAATATCTCTTTTCTTAGTAATTCAGGTTCTCTTGCCGTTAGTATTAAGCCGGTATATGGCACTGCAAGTCGTAGTATTGCTACAAAACGCGCGAATTCTTCATCCGAAACTTGGTATTTAGGGTCGCAACTAAACTCTTCAGCATTCTGCAAACGTGGAAATGAAATTGTATGAGGTCCAATATTATAGCAAGCCTCCAAATGATTCGTATGGCGTACCAATGCCAACATTTCAAATCTCCAATCATATAAGCCAAGTAAAGCTCCAATTCCTACATCATCAAGACCTACATCTTGAGCTGTGTCTAGTGATGTTAGCCTATTATCATAGTCTCTTTTTTTACCACTCTCATGGTATTTTGCGTAGGTTTCCCTATGATAAGTTTCCTGAAAAATCTGATAAGTTCCTATTCCAGCGTCCTTTACTATCTTAAATCCCTTAGCATCTAAGGGTGCAGCATTTATATTTACTCGTCTAATTTCTCCATTCTTACTTTTTACACTATAAACAGTTTTTACCGTATCGGCAATAAACTCTGGTGAGTACTTTTTATGTTCTCCATAAACAAGGATAAGCCTTTTTTGCCCATTGTCCTCCAGTGCTTTAACGTCTGATATAAGTTCTTCCTTTGTTAATGTTTTACGAATGGTTTCTTTATTAGACGCCTTAAAACCACAATATTTGCAATTGTTCATGCATAGATTACCTACATATAATGGGGCAAAAAGCACAATCCTATTTCCATAAACTCTCTCTTTTAATTCTCGTGCGGCTTGTTTTATTTCAGATATTAATTCTGGTGAATCCGCTTTTACCAAAATGGCCACTTCTGACATATTCAGTCGCTCTTTGTTAAGCGATTTATTAATTATCTCGCGGACCCTTTCTTTATTTGCATTGCTAGAGTTGATAATATCCCAAATCTCTTCGCTGTCAATAAATGGCTTATGTGCCTTGTCTTCTATCTTGTATTTTTCGGGTGTAAATTTCATAGCTTATATTTTAGGTTTGTTTGGTAGGTTAATTATAAATGTAGACCCTTTGCCAAGCTCGCTTTTTACTTCTACCTTGCCATCATATGATTCTACAATTTGTTTTAAAATGGATAATCCAAGTCCACTTCCTGAAATATCTCTAGTTTCTTTATTTTTTAGTCTACTGAATTCTAAAAAAAGTTTGTCAATATCATTCTCATCAATACCTATACCTGTATCTGTAATGCTAATAATAATTTCGGCACCAGATTCTCGCATGTTAATATTAATAAGACCATTCATTTTATTGTATTTCACAGCATTAGAGAGTACATTATTAAACATTATCTCCATATCTCGAACATTTGCCATAAACATTATTCCACTGGAGATATCAATATTGATTCTTAGATTTTTTTGAATGGCAATTGGTCTTATTAGCTCAATAGACATTTTGCATATTTCTGATAAATCAATGGTTCTGAAAACAATTTCTCCTTGAGTATTCTCCAGCTGAGTTAAATCCAGAAGGTCCATTATTAGCGAGCGCATGCCAGAGATCCTTTGCATAGAACGACCAATCATATTATGATAATCGTTCATATTATTGCCAAGTTCTTTGTCGTCCATTAATTGTAGATATCCTTCAATAGCATTTAAAGGCGATTTCAATTCATGCGACAATACCGATAGGAACTTATACCTTATGCTCTTGCATTGTGTTGTCATTTGGCGAGTCATGCGCTTTAAGTATAATTGCTTTGTCGAATTTTCTACAGATATTCTCAGCTCTTGTGGTGTAAATGGTTTTGCTATAAAACCATCGGCACCATTATTTGTAGCAGCAATTGCTAAATCCAAACATGCGTCTGAAGTTATCATTGTTACCGAAATATTTAGCCTATGTGTATTTATATATTCTAATACTTCTAATCCCTTTATACCAGGGAGCTTGTTGTTTAAAAGGAGAATATCGACTCCTCCTTTTTTTATTATTTCAATTCCATTTTCTCCATTGGCAGCTTCAATAATTGTATAATCAAAACCCTTTTCCATAAAGGGAAACTTTACAGTAAAACTCTGTAATACTAGAGTAATCCCTGCTCGGATAATTGCCTCGTTTTCTATTACTAAGATCTTGATTCTAGTCATTATATTACAATTTTAAGAGTTTACTGATTTCACGGTGGAGTTGGTCTTTTCTAATTCCTTTTTCTAGAATTAAATCTGCACCAAGCCAGTTTTTATCCTGCTCAGTATCCACCGAAAAACTTATGCCTGTTTCTGCGGCAACAGCAGTTGCTATTATTATTGGCATTTCTGGGTTTATTCGCTTTGCCTTATTTGCAAGTATAAAACCACTGTCTTGGTTTTCCATCATTAAATCAAAAACTGCCAAATCAGCTTTATTATTTTTTAGCAATGCTTCTCCTTCTGCTTGAGATTCTCCCATAAGAACCTCAAATCCAAAGCCCTTTAATAATATTTCCATTTGATCCTTAAAGTCAATGTCGTCATCAACTAAGAATACTTTTTTATCTTTTCCTATCATCTTTTAATATTTATTTTCATTTGTACTGTACTTTTAGTAAAAAAAAGTAATTATTGGTTTATTACATTACATCTCGTTCCATATAATGAGTATGAAGTAAATGATGACTCTTCTTGCCCCCTGGCTCCTCCAAATAGTTATTATAAATATTAATAATATCAGGATTTTCATATGAAGTACGAATCTCCTCTGTATCATCAATGGTATATAAACTTGCCATTCGTTTTTTAATATTATCAGTATTTAATGCGATAGGTTGTCCACCTCCATTAATGCAACCTCCTGGGCATGCCATTACTTCAATAAACTGAATGTCGTCTCTACCATTTCTTATTTCATTTAATAAAGTGTCAACATTGCCAAGTCCATTTACTACCGCAATTCCGATATTTAAATCTCCAACTTGCAATTGTGTAGTTTTAATATCATCAAAACCTCTAATAGCATCAATCTTACGCTCTTTTATTGGCTTTCCTGTAATCATTTTGTGCGCAGTACGTACCGCCGCTTCCATTACACCACCTGATGCACCAAAAATTTTACCAGCAGTACTTCTTTTTCCTAATGGCGAATCAGCGTCCTCAGGATCCAATGATTTAATATCTATTCCAAATTTATTTAAGAATTGAGAAAACTCTCTTGTGGTTAATACAGCATCTACATCTGTAATGCCTTGGCTTGTCATCTCTTCGCGCTGTGCTTCAAATTTCTTTGCAGTACAAGGCATTATGGCCACAGAGTAAATATCTGCTGGATTAATGTCTTTCATCTCAGCATAATAATTATTAATCATAGAACCCATCATCTGCTGTGGTGATTTACAGCTCGATAGATTATCTATCATATCTGGAGCAAATTCCTCAGCATATTTTACCCACGCAGGGCAACAACTAGTTATCATTGGCAATTTTCCGCCATTACTAATCCTGTTGATTAATTCTGTAGCCTCTTCCATAATTGTGAGGTCAGCAGAAAATGATGAGTCAAATACTGCATCAAAACCTATTTTACGAAGTGCTGCATTCAATATGCCATTTACATCAGTGCCGGCAGGAAGTCCAATTTCTTCTGCCAAAGTTACTGTGATTGATGGTGCGTATTGAACAACTACATGCTTCTTAGGCGAATCTAAAGCTTCTATAATCTGTGCCGAATGGTCTTTCTCATAAAGTGCTCCCACTGGACAAACTATAATGCACTGCCCACAATTAACACATGATGAGGT
>QMPB01000244.1 GCA_003648395.1 Bacteroidota bacterium | reverse complement strand
TGCCAAAGAAGACCCTCATTATTTGGATACTACTCTTTCATATAATTATATTAAAAATAAAGATGTTAATTGGTATTATCTCCCTAAGTCTATATTTGTTGATGAATTTATTAAAAAAGAGTTTGATTTGTTGATAGATTTGAACTTTGATAAAATACCATCGTTAAGGTTTCTTGCAAAAACTTCTATGGCTCACTGTAAAATAGGTTTGAATCAAAATGATGATGATTTAATATATGATTTTATGCTTGAAGGAATTCCACCTTCTGATATTAATATGTTTTTAAAACAATTACTCCATTACTTAGAACTAATTAAGACTCAATAATATGAAAAATATATCAGGAACTGGCGTAGCATTAGTTACACCATTTCGCAGCAATGGGAACATCGATTTTAATGCTTTAGATAAATTAGTACAGCATTTAAAAAAAGGTAAAGTTGATTTTCTTGTAGCTTTAGGAACGACTGCCGAAACAGCTACTTTGAGTTCTGATGAGAGAAATGCTGTTCTGAATGCTATTATCGATAGTAACGAAGACCAATTGCCAATAGTTGTTGGCATGGGAAGTAATAATACACATCAGATTGCTTGCGATATTAAATCGATTGATAATGATGGTATTGATGCAATTCTTTCAGTTGCTCCATATTATAGTAAGCCTAATCAAAGAGGGATATATCAACACTATAAAGAGATAGCTATGGCAACTTCGCTTCCTATAATACTTTATAATGTTCCTGGAAGAACATCTAGTAATATTGCTCCTGAAACCTGCATTAGCTTGGCTGAGAATTTCTCAAATATTATAGGAATTAAGGAAGCTAGTGGGAATCTTAATCAGGTAATGCAGATAATTAATAAAAAACCAAAAGGCTTTAAAATATTTTCTGGAGATGATGCTCTAACATTGCCAATGCTTTCTACAGGAGCCGATGGAGTTATTTCTGTAGTAGCAAATGCTTATCCTGCCGCCTTTACAGAAATGGTAAATCTTATGATTACAAATAAGAATAGGGTAAAGGCTCAAGAAATACATTATCAATTATTGGAAATTATTAATGCAATATTTGCTGATGGAAACCCTGCAGGAATAAAAGCTGTACTTGATCATTTGGGAATTTTAGAAAATAATTTACGTTTGCCAATGGTAAAAGTTAATCGTGCTTTAAATAATGAATTGAAAAGATTAGTTGGTAATATTAAACTTTCATAGTTTTATGAAATTAACATTTTCAATATTATTTTTATTTATTACTGTTTCTTTATTTTCTCAAAATGATTTTAAAAATCAAATAAGTAAAGAATTAAACGAAAGATCTGAAGTTTATATCAGTTATAATATTGAGTATGTATTTTCCCATAAAAATGAATTTGAACAATTAAGTTTTGATAAGATAGAAAATAATAGGATTTACTTTTATGCTAGCAAAAAAGACCTTAATTCCATTACTAGAAACAATAGGACTCTTAATCTAGAACCTATCCCATCAAAATTGAATTCCATACTAATGGCATCTAGTGTTTCTTCTTTGATTTTCTCATGGGATAAATACCCAACATATCAACAGTATGATAGTCTTATGCATAAATTTGAACAAGATTATCCAAATTTATGCAAATTTCAAACTCTCGGAACATTACCTAGTGGTAGAGAAATACTTGCTGTAAAGCTTGGAGATAGTGTAAATATTAATCAAAATGAAGTTAAGTTTCTGTATACTTCAACAATGCATGGTGATGAAACTACAGGATATTTGCTAATGCTTAGAATGATTGATTATTTGTTATCAAATTATAATACCAATACATACGTAAAATACTTGATGGATAATGTGGAAATATGGATTAATCCATTGGCAAATCCTGACGGAACATATCATACAAATGATAATACTGTATTTGGAGCAACACGTTATAATGCAAATGCTGTGGATTTGAATAGGAATTATCCTGACCCAGAAGATGGCCCTCATCCTGATGGAAAATCCTATCAGCCAGAAACAATAATATTTATGAATTTTGCTGACAGCGTGCAGTTTTCAATGTCTGCAAATTTGCATGGAGGAAAAGAAGTGGCAAATTACCCTTGGGATACTTGGGCAACATTATCTGCCGATGATATTTGGTGGCAAAAAGTTGCTAAAGCTTTTGCTGATACAGCACAAAGTAATTCACCAAGTGGATATTTTGATTTATTTGAAACAGGATACACAAATGGTTATCAATGGTATTCAGTTTGGGGAGGTCGTCAAGATTATATGAATTACTTTAAGCATTGTAGAGAAATTACGTTGGAATTATCAGATCAAAAAACTATTCCTGAGAATCAATTAAATACATTTTGGGACTATTTGTATCCATCTTTTCTAAACTATATAAACGAATCAACCTACGGAATCAAAGGACAGACTACAGATTCTATGACAGGTTTTGCTGTTAAGTCTAAGATTGAAATATTGAATCATGATGTGGATAGTTCTTTGGTATACTCCAATGATTCAGGATATTATTTTAGACCAATATTTGATGGTAATTATGATATTAATTTTTCCGCTAATGGTTATGCTTCAAAAACTATTACTAATTACCAAATCCATACAGATTCATTGGTGGTTTTAAATGTTAAATTATCACCGAGTACAATCGGAATAAAAGAGAATAGCAAGACTCTTAACATAAGTCTATTCCCTAATCCACTTTTTGGAAGTGTTGTAAGTATTAAGTCTGATGAGATAATTAATAATGTGGAGGTCTTTGATGTAATTGGTAATATTCTGTTCTATTCTACTGATATAAATTCTATAGAATATAGTATAGAATTGAAAGATTATCCGAAAGGAATTTATTTAATTATAATCCATTCAGGAGAGATGAATGTTATAAGAAAACTACTAATTCAATAATTTTGAAAGAGGAAAAAGCTAAAATTATTAGAAGTATCTATATTCCGTCTATTGTTTTAATACTAATGTGGTTAGTAATGCTTCTACAATGGTATTTCTCAATTAGTTTTTATTTTCTTGGTGTAAATCCATTACACTTAAATGGACTTCAAGGAGTAATTACTTCAGTATTAGTGCATGGAAATTGGGGACACCTCCTTGGTAATTCAGCTCCGTTTTTTTTGTTTTCATCAGCTCTATTCTATTACTATCCTCGTATTTCAACTAAAGTATTCTTTGGAATGTGGATAACTTCGGGAATATATCTTTGGTTGTTTGCTCGTGAAAATTGGCATATTGGAGCAAGTGGTTTAATATATTCATTGGCGTTTTTTCATCTTACCATTGCATTATTAAAAAGAGAAATGAAAATAGTTTCTTTTTCAATGTTAATTATTTTTCTTTATGGAAGTATGATTTGGGGATTCTTTCCTGAGTTTTACCCAAAAGAAAATATATCATGGCAAGCCCATTTAATGGGAGCAGTGGTAGGTGTTATATTTGCATTTTTCTTTAAAGAAGAAGCTCCAAAACCTAAAGAGTATTTTGAGGATGAAATTGATGATGATGATGAATTCCCATATTGGATGTCTGAATCGTCTGATAATACATTAAATTAATCGTTAATATCATTTTAGTAACTTTTCACTAATAGAAACTCATTTTTTTCTATTTTTAAGGATTATATTTGAAAAGATATTAGAGTGAATTTAAAATCATTTAAATTAATATAGAATCATTGTGTTATGGGAAGAAAGGCATTAAATATTATTGGAATTTCATCAAGTAATTCGCAACATAATACATTTGCACTTATATTAGGAATAAAAGATACTGATATGCGTATTCCTATTATTATTGGGGCTTATGAAGCGCAGGCTATTGCTATAGAACTTGAAGGAATGAGTCCAAGCCGCCCATTAACTCATGATTTAGTAAAAAACTTACTAAACTCATTTGATATTATTGTTACAGAAGTATGTATAAATAGATTTAGTCAAGGAGTTTTTTATTCAATAGTAAAGCTGTCAAATGGCGATAAAAATATAGAAGTTGACTCTAGAACCTCAGATGCAATAGCAATAGCTGTTAGGTTTAAATGTCCAATTTATGCAGAAGATGACGTAATTAAACAATCTGCTATGAAAGAGGAAAAAGAAGAGGAAAGTGATAATGATTTTATTGAAAAGGAAGACCATACTGGTACAATGTCTTTGGGTGAATTGGAAGAATATCTTGAGGAGTTAATTGCTCAAGAGAATTATGAAGAAGCATCAAGAGTTAGAGATGAGATTAAGCGTTTAAAAGAAGAAAGCTAGTGAAAGAGCTAATTACTTATTATATTTATATCCCAAAATTAGAATTATGAGTTTAAAGAATAGATTAATATTAATGAATTTCCTACAATTTTTTATTTGGGGTTCATGGTTGATTACTATTGGTGGTTATTGGTTTCAAAATAAGCAATGGTCTGGAACTGATTTTGGAGCGATATTCGCAACTTTAGGATATGCTTCACTTATTATGCCTGCTATTGCTGGTATTATTGCTGACAGATGGATAAATGCTGAAAAATTATTGGGAATTTTTCATTTAATAGGAGCTGTAGTTTTGTTTTTTATACCACAAGTAAATTCTCCTTCAGTTTTCTTTTGGGTAATGTTTTTGAATATGTTGTTCTATATGCCTACAATTTCGCTTTCTATAACGGTAGCTTACTCTGCTCTAAATAAGGCAGATATGGATGTTGTAAAAGTGTATCCCCCAATTAGAGTGTTTGGAACTATTGGTTTTATTATTGCAATGTGGACAGTTAGTTTATTACATATAGAAACCTCTGCGATGCAGTTTTATGTGGCTTCTGCAGCTTCAATAATTCTAGGTATTTATGCTTTTACATTACCTAAATGTGATATTAATACATCAATAGAGAAGAAGTCGTTTGTGGAAACAATGGGCTTAAAAGCTTTTACATTGTTTAAAAATCCGAAAATGGCAATGTTCTTTATTTTTTCAATGCTTTTAGGCGCTTCATTGCAGTTAACCAATATGTATGGAGATACTTTCTTACATGATTTTGCTAAAATCCCAGCTTATAAAGACTTAATTGTAATAGAATACCCTGCAATTGTAATGTCAATATCTCAAATGTCAGAAACACTATTTATTCTTGCAATACCTTTCTTTTTGAAGCGGTTTGGAATTAAGAAAGTGATGCTAATGAGCATGTTTGCTTGGGTATTAAGATTCTTATTATTTGGGTTTGGTAATCCTTCAGAATTATTATGGATGATTATTCTATCAAATATAGTTTATGGTATGGCATTCGACTTCTTTAATATTTCAGGTTCGTTGTATGTAGAAACACAAACAGACTCAAGCATTAGAGCTAGTGCTCAAGGAGTATTTATGATGATGACTAATGGTTTTGGAGCTATTTTCGGTGCTCAAGCTAGTGGTTTTATTATTGATTCTTTCTTTAAGAATGAGAATGGTAGTTTTCAATGGCAAGGGATATGGGTTACTTTTGCAATATATTCTTTGGTTATTGCTCTTGCTTTTGCATTATTGTTTAAGCATAAGCACAATCCTGACGAAATAGGAGAGATTGGGCATTAGAATTAAAAATCAGTTGGCCTTTATAACAATTAATAAATTATGAAATTTTCGCAACTAATACTCTTGATTACTCTTTTTCTATTTACATTATTTAACTCTTGTAAAAAGGATGAAAAACCAACTCAAGTTGAAATAAAGTATATTTTGCATGATGATGTGTCTCCTGTAAATGCTAAAATATTTTGTAATAAGAATCTGAGTTATGCTAAGTGGAAAGTTGATAGTAATATTTATGAGCTATATTATCAAGATACTCTTGATTATGTTTTTGAGCATAGCGGAATTTCAAATGTTGAATTAATTGCTGAAGGACTCAGAAATGAAGTTTATAACAGTTCTATAGATATCCCAATTCCTAAAATAGCAAGAAAGTTACGTATTTATGGATTTCTTTTTACTCCTTTTAATGATATAAATATTGTTGAGGATAGTGTAGAGCTGAAAATAGAATATTATGATAATGGTGATAGTGTAAGGTATAAATATTGTTATTCTAAATCAGAATTATTAAGTCAAGATACTATCATTTTTAGCAATCATATTGTTTTAAATATTGGTGACTTTGAAGAGTGGGATGATGATTACCAAATATTAAAAATTGTATTCTATGGTAAAAATAGTAATAATTGTTACGCTAGTTTGTATAGTGATATAGAACCTTTATATTTCAACCAGAGAATGAATAACCCAAAAATAGTAATGTCATGTGACTCTACAATTAATTTAATGGTAGATTGGGCTCTATAATGATAAAAATAAACTAAGAATTATGAGAATCACACAACATACTCTTTTGATTGTACTATCACTTTTTACATTGTTTAGCTCTTGTAATAAGGATGAGAAACCATCAGAAGTTGTAATAAAATACAGTTTGCATGATGATGTATCACCTGTGAATGTTGTATTGAGTATTAATCATAAACTACGATATGCTAAATGGGAAATTGATAGTATTACAAAAGAGGTTTTTAATCAAGACACATTAGAGTATGTATTTGAGAAAGAAGATACTGCAATAATAAAATTAACGGCAGAAGGAATTCATGATGAAGATTTTTTCGGAAATGTAGATATTATTATTCCTAAAGTAGCTAAAAAGCTTAAGCTGTTTGGTTGCTATTTTAAGGATAGTTATGATTTGGGGATAACTGAGGATACTAT
>QMPB01000243.1 GCA_003648395.1 Bacteroidota bacterium | reverse complement strand
TAACTTCAGTTCAACAATTTTACTTTTCGTTATCTCAATAATTATATCTGGTGCATTACTTACAAAAGCTGATTCTGCTGAAAAAGCAGCAAAATCAATTTTTAATACATTAATTGGATCCAAGGGCAAAGGCTTTGTAGAGTTATCTGTATCAATAATAAGAAGCGTGGTGCAAGGAGTATTGGGCGTGGCAGTTATTCAATCGGTTATGGCTGGAGTTGGAGTATGGGCAATCGGAATACCCGCTCCAGGCTTATGGGCATTAATAATTCTTTTTCTTGCTATTTTACAATTACCACCACTGCTTATTTTAGGTCCTTTGGCAATATATGTTTTTTCTTTTGCCGATACTACCCCAGCAGTAATATTCCTAATTTGGAGCATCATAGTAAGTGCTAGCGATGCTTTTCTTAAACCAATATTATTAGGCAGAGGTGTAGATGTACCAATGCTAGCAATATTACTTGGAGCAATTGGTGGCATGATGATGTCGGGAATAATTGGCTTATTTGTTGGCTCAGTAGTTCTTGCTTTAAGTTATAAGGTGTTTCAAGCTTTGTTAGTTGACGATGTTTTAGAAGCAGATATTGAAAAACCTACAGAATCGTAGAAAATAGGCAATATACAAATTAATAATAATGTGCTAATAATAAAATAGCAAGCCCAACAGCTATATCAAGCATTATTATTCATTTACCTATCAACTAATAGGATAAGTATAGATGACTACCACTTCTTATCATCGATTAAAGTTATTAAAACCGTTGCAAGAACCAATATTTTATTCAAATATGAGGCTTCAGATTTTTTAAACCCGCAGGTTACTTTTGTAAAGAGGACTCTAAAAAATCGACAACAGCTTGCCCCGATATACGCATTGGGGAAATAGTTAGATGAAAGATTGGCTTTTATTGCCGAAAACTAAAATTATGCAACGGTCTTAATTATTTCTAATAAATAATAGACTACATAGGCACAATCTCTCCTTTTGTAGTATTATGCCACTATATACAAAGGCTTAATACCCAACTTAAAAATAGTTTTATTACCCCTATTGATTTGATGTTAATATCTCAATAAGCAAAAAAAAGCCCATCTACCAAGAAAGGTAAACGGGCTATAATCATTCAAGAACAATCAATTATCGAACTATAATCATTTTGAATGTTTTAACTTCACCATCAAAACTTATTGAGTAAAAATAAATTCCTTCGGCATAATTAGTTGGATTTAGTCTAATTATTTGCTTTCCTTGCGAATATGTTTGTTGTTGATTTTCTACAACAGCTCCTAACATATCAACAATTCTAAAATTAATATTTCCTGATTTTGGAAGATAGAACTCAATTTCGGTATTGTTTTTTGCAGGATTAGGTCTGTTCTGCGCAACCATAAATCTATCTCCTTTTGCGTGGTCTATACTAGTCCCTATTACAGTAACACATTTTTGATCATTCACAGGGTCCACATCATTAGCTAATTGTGTAATAGCACAAATAGTATATATTCCTGCAGCTGAGTTGTAGGTTGTTGTAAAAGTATAGGCCGCTGAGTCAAATGGAACAATTGTTCCAGTAAAAGTCTCTATTGCTTGTGAGTTTCCACCTATAAGATATTCCACAGGAACTGAATATAAAGTATCGTTTCCATAATTGTAAATCATAACTTTTACTTGTGTTGCTTGCCCAATTGTAGTTTGCCCAAAAGGAGCTATCATTGAACTAATTCCAGCATCCTGATTTCCAGGTATAGAAAGTATTTGAACACATGCCGAATCATTAAAAATAACCATATCATTACTTAAGTCTGTATAAGCACACAATATATAATCAGTTCCTCCCGAAATATAAGTTGTAGAGAATGTATATACAACTGAAGAGTCTAAAGGCAATACTCCACTCCAAGTTTCATTACTAATTACGTTTCCATTAATACTATAACTAATAGGAATACTAGTTAAAGTATCATTACCGTAGTTTTTCAGCATTACACTTACTGTAGTTACACTACCAGTAATAATTGAATTTGTAGGATTTATTATAGATTCAACACCTGCATCTATTTGCATAGGTGGAATTGTAATTTTAAAATCATCAATAGCCCAACCATCACTACTTAATGGGTTTGTGCCTGAGTTAAAAGTAAAACGCATCTGAAATGAATTTCCAGTATTAAATACACTTGGGTCTAGCTTAATATTAGATTCCGCCCAAGAATAATTACTATGACTCCAAACATGCTTTCCATTAATAGCTTTATTATACCAATTGTTTGAGTTTGGATCACCGTAATATCCAAGAGGTATCCATAAAATGCCATCAAAGGAGTATTCTAATTGGCTATATACATCTAAAGTATTAACATTCATTGTCATCCAAAACTCTAATACAGCAGTATCAGCATATGTTGGCACAATAAGGTATGGTGAATATAAATAATCTTCAGTGCTTGTTGAATGGTTCCCATTAAGGATGGTAGTCCATGCATTTTGTCCACTATGTGCATTTGTAATAAAACTTGAATTAGGTGTACCTAATTGCCATTGATCAGCTGCATTTGCTGGAAACCATTCATTATTTGCTTCAAAATCATCCGAATAACTTGCAAAAAATGTATTCAAGCCTTTCAAATGAGAACATGCAGTATCATTTGCAGCCTCAGCATCATTTGGCAGCTCAGCAAATACACAAAGATTCTGAAGACCATTGTTAAGAATGTAATTGCTTGTAAATGTAAAACTATCACTTTCAAAAGGAATAAATGTTCCTATTGCAGTATCACGAACAACAATTCCGTTATTCACCTGATATGCCAAAGGTATGGTATAAAGAGTATCTATTCCCATATTAGAAAAAGATGTGCTAATAACCATATTTGTTCCTGAATGACCAAATAAATTATTGCTAAAAGTGGACTTTACTGCCACGTCTTTAGCTGATGGCTCCCATATTATAATATCATCAACATAAGCATTGTCTCCATCATTACTTCCGAAACCAAGAATATACCTACATGATGATTCAAAGCTAATTTGAAAATTCTGACCTACAAACATACTTAAGTCATATGTTTGTATTTGAAATGGATCTGAATTTGCTGTTATTGGCATAAATACTGAATCTCCATTAAAGTTCTTCAAATAATATGTATTGCTATTTGCATCTGTCAATAAAACTCTAAACCAAGAGGACTTACTATTATAGGAAGAATATTTAGTTTGACGCAGATTAAATTGAAGGTATAATGCAGCTGCACTTGATGCATCAATATTGCAACTACTGGCTGTGGCAATATGAGAAGTATTATTGTAGGCTTGAGTTACAGTAGAAGGTAATGTCCATCCTATATTACTGCCACCACTAAAATTTAAACCTGCAATACTTGTATTTGCGGCTGCGTTAGTAACGCCAATAGAAGATTGAGATCCATTAGTTTCTTTAAATGATATATTAACACCTGTCTCAAAGTTTTCATTAAATGGGAAACTATTAATATTTGGATAATTAACAATACTCTTCTGCAACATTATATCATTAATTGTGTTGCCATCATTTGCAATGCTTATTTCACCATCAAAAGTGTACATTCCATTAGATGAGATATTGTAAGAGTTCGACACCTTAACATTCATCTCATCTCCAACTGTTAAACTACCTGTATTTAAAATATAAGTTATAGTATCTGTTGATATTCCACTTAGGTATATTTTTATTGTAGCATTAGTAGAAGAGAAGTTTAGCGTATTAAGTCCCATATTCTTAATTCTCACAACAATACTATCGGTTGCACTAAAGCTACAGCTTGATTCATAAGGATATACTAATTCCCTTAGACTCAAATCAATTGCAGGGGGGCTAAATTCATCAGCTCCAATACAAGGTGTAGTTGTATTTCTTAAATCATTATCAATATCTATAGTAATACCACTAATTGGAGTGCCTGAATTGTATAAATCAATTCCTTGGGCATGTAGATCAGTTAAACTATTATAATTTGGATTAGAGCTTACAGAATTTTGATTATTATTTATATCTGCAGTCTTTAGTGTAGCTAAATCTGAAATAATTGTCCCCCAATAAACAAAATTTGATGCGCTAGCATCAGCATAAATATTATTATAATCAAAGCTATAACTTGATGGTACAGAAGTAACATATAACGCATATCCTGCCTTTGAGCTTATAGAATTATTCTTTGCAATTATATTAGATCCTCCACTTACATACATTCCTTTGGAAGTTGGCCCTCCATCATTTACATTTATTGAGTTATAAAAAATATCCACATAACTACTTAAATAAATATATATTCCACAATTTACAGAAGAACTTCCAAATGTAGAAGAGAAGTTATTAGATATAATAGAATGATCACCTGATGTTCCACCTCCTCTTAAATACATCCCATAACTTTGGGTACTTGATCTAGTAATAATTTTGTTATTGGAAATTTCAAAATTATTAACCATGGTAAAGTAAATGCTATTTACATTAGTTCCTTGAGTTCCTGAGTTAATTATATTTGAAGAAACCTCAACATTATTTGAGTAGATAGCTTTTACTGCTTGTCCATTAAACCCATTAAACGTATTGTTTAATATACTTATATTATTATTTGTAGATGAAGATAATCCCCCAAAATAAATAGCGCTGTAGCCATCGATAAACTTATTATTATTAATCAAAATATCGTTTATACCCTGCTGATTAGCATAAATTCCACTAGCATTTGTTGTTGAGCTAACAGAGTATCCAATATTAATTATACTACTGCTTAATTCAATATTACTAGCTCCACTTTCTAGAACAATAATACTCCCTGATTGACCTCCAAAATATTTAAGAGTCATATGCTTTATATTTACATACGATGCTCCTATCAACCTTATTATGTAATAATCATTTGGGTCTGAATTGTTTATAACAACCTCTGTACTGTCTAGTTGCGTAGATTGAAAAGTAATAGTATTTATTGCACTAGATCCTACTATTGGGTAAAGGGTTATTACTCCACTATAAGTGCCTGAATCAGCATTAAATACCACAGGTCCACAAACCCCAACTAGGTTTAAATCATCAGCTGCATCAGTAAAGTTTAAATAATCACCATTAATAGAATTTATGCTGTAGTTTCCGCTCATACATATTAGCTTATGCATTGATGCTGTATCATTTTGATGTATAGTATCATTAGTTAATTCTACCCAAGCATCAATATTAGTACTTCCACCTTTGAACATGTGATTCGTAGCTATAGTTACTGTATCTATATTATTCTGGGCTAAATTACCTGCCCACATAAATGGTGTTTGAATAATGCCTTTTTCTGTCCAATTGATGGTTGCAGAAGTCATATTGCTAAGTCCATAATTCTTTAATATTACTTTTACATGTGTAGCAATAATCGAACTCACATTTCCTGATGGTTCAGTAATTGAAGTTATACCTGCATCTGTATTTGGAATATTTACAATATTAACTGTTAGAGGAATTAACTCACTGGCACAAGTTGCTAATCCTGTTTGCTTTAATCTAATATTTGGACGATGATTGGAGTTTCCTGTAATTGCAGAATCAATACAACTAAAACTACTATTACCAATATTATATGCAACAGAAATATTTGAGGTTTGTGTATAGTAAACACTAGCAAAATTTGTAGAAGTAGTATTTTTAAAACACGTTTCAATAATTAAACTACTATGTCCATCCCAAATATAAGGGGTAGAAAATTGATGTTCATTCCAACCTGCTACATCTACATAATTACTTTCAGAATAAACAGTTGTTAAACCAGTTTCTAAATTAGCACCAAGCATTGATATTTTTGTGCTATTCGCAATCTTTATGGTATAACTGTTTAATGGTGAACCTACAGGATATAAAACATTAAATGATAATGAATGTATTGGACCTTGCATCATTCCTAAAGCACTTAATTCAGAAGCTGTTATTAGAAATTGCATTTTTGCTCCATAGTTTCCTGCTCCATATGGGCTTGGACCAACTGTGCCTGTATTTGTTGATGATGTACCAATAGTATAATTTGATTGGGCAATAGACCTTTGTTCTTGAACATAAAAAGTTGTGGTATCATACAAAGGGTCAGTAATGAAACCATTATTTGCACCTAAGTACTGAAATCCTAGAGAATCAGAATACCAGAAAACGCTATCAATTGCAGTTGCAGATAGCACAGCAGTATTTGAATAATTTATTGTGGATGATATGGTAATTGGATTACTAGGGGTATAATTAGACAATATTGAATCAACTACTAAGCTATCGTTTGCAGAATATGCATCGTTTGGTACAAATAACTTTGCCGTTATTTCGTAATAAGCTCCATTGGTTCCCGAAGCTAAAGATGTTAGCGTATTAAATGTATATATTAAAGTATCGGCAGGGGCAATTGCAAGGGCAATTGTCTCAGCAGTAATATAGGCGTTGTTTCCAAGTTTGTATGTTGCAGAATATCCACCAGGAATAGTATCTATACCATTGTTTACAATTTCAATACTTACTGGTGTGGAAAACAATCCACAACCATCCATTGGTTCTGTAATAGCAGATAAGTTTGCATCAATTGTTGGTAAAGGAACATCAACTGTAAGTGGAATTTTAGCACTAACACAGCCATTGCTTCCTGCGGTATGAATCTTAATATTTGGCCTTTTTAATGATGTACTTCCCGAAGGAGAATTGCAGGTCACACTTCCTTGTACTACTGTAAAATAGGGAGTAGCAGTTGTTGTATAAAAAACTT
>QMPB01000242.1 GCA_003648395.1 Bacteroidota bacterium | reverse complement strand
ATAGTTGAACCACCCTCTCCTCCTAATTCAAGCAGTGTTGTAAATGTTTTGTTTTTCATAGTAATTATTCTTTAATAACATGAATGGTATCTAATAGTATTTTGTTTAGTGAAGTTTTTAATTCTTGTCGCAGTTCATCAAATGATTGTGCTAAGTTTACAGTTCGTTTATCAACTTCTTTCCAGTTTGACTTTATTATTGGTAATTGAAATGCATCAATTGCAATACTCTGCATTTCTGCTAACTCATCAATTATCTTATATGAGATGTTATTTTCTTGTTTCAAGGTATCAATAGTTGAAGGATAAAACAACTTTATTTCTTTGCTTTTATTCCTAACTGCATAAGCAAGCATTTGATACATATCTGATTGGGAGATTCCAAATTTTTTATCATTGGGATTATGAGGATAAATCATTTTATATTTTGTATCAGCAATTATTTTCTTTCCATTTATATAAAACACCAAATCTGGTCTTAATTGAAAAGCTTTATTCTCCGTTAGATATTTAGATTTATCTTGAGCACTAACAACAACACCTTTCATCTCCTTCATTATAAAACCTAAAATAAAATCTTCAAATACATATTCCATAGGTAGTAAAAAAGCAAAAACTTCAAATTTATCTTTGTATGACATTACTGTACTGTTACTTAAAAACAATTTACAATAATCAAGTATAATATTCATATTTGAGAATAGAGGGTTAACATTAACCTTCTCGCAATCATAAATTGTAGATTGAACATCTTTTACTTCGTCTAAAGCAAACAATATCTCTCTCAAGTTCTTTTTATTATCCGCTTCCTGAGTAAATACGATTAATAACTTTGTAACAAATTTAACTATACGGTTGAAACCATTATCTATTTCAAAAGAATCATATCTACATGGCAAAATATGTTGATTACCATTTGGATAATTATTACTAGCATATTTATTAAAATCTACTCTACCACGCATATATGGGAGTTCATTCTCAACATCCTGATATGTTTGATATATCATATTACTCAACACTTCTTTTGTATAAGAAGAAAATAAATAGATTAATACTTCAAAAAAATTAGATTTTTGTTGATTAAAACTAGATAAAGACATTGGGAATTTCAACTTACGACAATAACTTAACCACCATAAAATATGTGACTGAATTGCCTTTACTTCATCTTTTGAAGGTTCATTTTTTTTATCGGAAAATATTTTAGGAAGAAGATTTATTATAGTATTTTTATATTTAATAACTCCAACATATTTATTTGATTTTAAGGATAAGCTACCCGTTTTTCTTGAAATATCAATAAACCTTTGTGAATTTGATAATGACTCTTCGGCTCCCCAAAAAGCAAGATTTGAATGCTCCCTTTTATTCCATATATCATCAAGAAAAACATCCAATGAATCTAAAGAATTCACATCACCCTTATAACTAGCTGGTGAACCATACTCAAATAAATTATATGTAATTTGAGGTTTAGTCATTTTCCTTATCTATTTCTATCAAGCCAGAATCACTATTCATAGAATCAATAAATTTAAAATCAGCCGAACTTAATACTTCTTTTATAGCATCTTCATCATTCATAAAATATTCATACAATAAAGGTATAATTTTAGACTCCATAGTGTAATTAAAATCAAAAGCATTTCCCATAAAATAAGAATGACCTATCTGAAAATCAGCACCTTTTAATTCTCGTATTTTACTATTTATTTTTTCAAAAGCATTTTTATATTCCGTCAATACTAAGTCACTTTTAGGATACATTTTCATAAAATCAAAACGTCTACGAAGTGCAATATCCAATAAAGCAATTGACTTATCAGCCGTATTCATTGTACCTATTATATACAAATTTGGAGGCACAACCAATCTATCTCCACTAGGTAAGGTTACACTTATTTCGTTTTCTTGTCCTAGCCTTTTATCTTTTTCTAATAAAGTAATCAATTCACCAAATACTCTTGATATATTAGCTCTATTAATTTCATCAATTATTAGAACATATTTTTTTTTCAAATTACTCTTTTTCTGTAATTTGTAATTTTTCTCAAGATATTCTACAATAGGAACAGTATAGCTTTCCCAATCATAATATCCCTGACCATTTATTTTATTCCATATATGGTCTTTCAAAACACCTATTTCTGTAGCCTTGTCTGTATGTGCTTGTAAAATGCAGCTTTTGTTTGAGTTTATTCTAGTAATATCAAACTTTTTATTACGTGTTTTAGTTTTTAATGTAATGGGCTTCATCATCACATCTTCTATAAATTGTTGATAAATTTCATCAAAATTATTAGACTGACTAGCCCTATCACAAATTACTTTAAATAAACCATCACGCTTTACAAACTTAATATTATCAGATTCAATATCAGGCTTTATACCTTGAATAAAATCTTCATATGCCATATTTTGATGAAAGGTAATAAACTCTATTCTATTACCTCTTTCTTTTTTGAAATAGTCTTGTGCTATTTTATGGTTATCAGCTTTAACACCATTAATTATTTCGTAAGCTAGTTCAACTGTATTATAAGTTTTTCCTGTACCTGGAGGTCCGTATAAAATAATATTTGGATTTTTAATATCTATAAATTTTATTGGAGGAATCGAAGGTTTTGATCTTATTTGATTTATTGCATTCATTATTATGTCACCTATTGTTTCGTCTAAACTAATAAGAAGATTATAAACTTCATTATAATTAACTTTATTACCTAGTTCTATTAAGTCTATATATCTTATACTTTTTGCTCTACTCCAAGAATACCATTCAAATTTTTCAGGTAATTTTTCTCCTATAATTTCATGGAATCTCTTTTTAGTTTTTAGTTGTTCAAAATGAATTTCAAATGATACTTTATCTTTTTTTAAATATAACTCATAATGAGCCATAGAGTTATTTATTTCTTTGTCACTTTGTAGTAACCAAATGTATTTATCTCCTTTGTGCGAGAAATCTAATTTAATTTTTGAACCTTTATGTTTCTTAATTTCTTTCTTAAGATTATCAAGAAAATTTGGAAATAGATTTAATTTTGTTTCATAAAACCAACTAAAAAATTGATCTAATTCAAAAGCTACAGAGATACTAGTTTGTTTACCAACTACATTCTCATATAATGTATATAAATTATGTAAGTAGTTATTATAATTTGAATATTTCTCTCCAAACTTATCTCCTTTTTTATTTTCAATCTTTATTCCAAGATGCTTTAAAACATCTATTGTTCGTTTATTATATATAAAATACTTTTCAGGATGAGCATAACTTAATAATTCAGATATTGTTGATTCGCCGAAACTAGGAAGGTAGTAATCACTTCCTTTGGTATTAATACTATTAAAAATAACATTCGTATCATCTTTTGATTCAACAATATAAATAAAAACACTCCTGTATTTTTCTAATGGCATATTTATTCTACCTAATGCAAGACTTCCAGCCAATTGCATACTCATAAATGAGTGTAAATTATATCTTAATTTTTGGAAATCCTCCCATTCATAGTTAGCAATTTTTTTTACATTATAAAAATCTTTATAAAAAAGAGAACGTTCTTCAAACCAATCTAAATCTTTAAACCATTTATCTGCTACAATAGCAAACTCCTTAAGGTACTTTTCGAATATTTTTATATCTTTCATCTTGCTTTATTATATTATATCTGCCTGTTAGTTTAGTATTCTAAATAGTTAATATCAAAAACATTTTCTAATTATAGTCTATTAATACATTGATTTTAAATATATCAAATACTAGAACCTAAAAATACAAAAAAAACAATATGATATAGCTACAAATAAAACTATTTTCAAATAATTTTATTCTTCAAATTACCAAAACCAAAAAGTGGTTGTTCGTAATTTACGAACAACCACTCCCATGATAATACTACCAACAAATAAACACTTCTCCCTTCACCCTTATCTATTCACTCTTCTCCCTTAACTATCCAAACCAATCCCTCCACCTTTTCTTCCTCTTAGCTTTCTTTTTCTCTTTTTTGAGGTTGCTTTTTTTTCTTCCAAAAAGGTGTTTTACTTTATCCACGGCATTATCTTCTTTAAAATCTTCGCAGTTCATAAAGTCCGCAGGGTAATCTTCGGCATTGATGGGTGTAAACTTGGTATTTATGCTTTTGTATAGAGTTTTATTTCTTTTGATTTTTTGTAATGTAAGAGCCACTAATGGTAATTGCCGAAGCTGGTCCCTAGTTAGCATCATATTCGTAAATATCTACACCTTCCTCTGGAGTTTGATGCGGACCAACAATCTCCAAAAAATTAAACTGCGTGGCTGCCTGAAACATAGACTCTGCATTGGCTTTATACTAAGCCAATATAAAAATCTTGCACCCACTATTCTGTTCTAATTCCTATTACGCAAACATCATCAATTTGAGGTTCCTTAGCTTTCCATGAATTATAGACTTCTAATAATTTTTCTCCTTGATGTTTCATCTCTAAGCTAGAAATTTCTACAAGAATTTCCTTAAAGCGTTTATTCTTAAGTTTCTTACCATTATTACCACCAAATTGATCATAATATCCATCGGATGACATATAGATAACATCATCTTTCTGCGTTAGTATTTTCTGATAGCTAAATTTATCCATTTTTAAGTAATAACCCACAGGCATTCTATTTCCTTTATACTCATGCATTTCATTATTTCGCACCAAATATAGTGAAGAATTGGCTCCTGCAAAAAGCAGCTCATTATTTTTATTATTTCGTACACATACGGATATATCTAAGCCATCACTCAAGCTCTCCACTACATCCTCTAATATTTGTTTATCCATTTCTAGTAAAGCGAGATTATTATTTTGCTTACGTAAGGCTTTAATAATTGAATTTCGTAGCTCATTGAGAATAATATCAGGCCTAACAATACCATCTTTCTCAATAATCTCTTTTAAATATGTAATACTCAACAAACTCATAAAAGCTCCTGGAACACCATGACCAGTACAATCAGCTACAATAGCAATTCTCCAATCACCAATAGATGCAGCATAATAGAAATCTCCACTTACAATATTTAATGGCTTATACAGAACAAAATGGTCACCTAAAACAGAATTCAATTTTGTTTTACGAGGAAGAACAGCTTGCTGAATTCTTTTAGCATATTCTATACTACCTAATATTTCGTTTCTACTCTTGATTATTTCTTGCTTCTGCCGTTCTAATTCTGTAATATCATCTATAATTACTAGCACCATTTCTTCTTCTTGATAGCTAATATACTTTGTTGAAAACATAAGTTCTCTCTTAACATCATTCTGCTCCCTGAATAGCGTATGACCAATGGGTATATTTCGTGTAGACTCTTTTGTCTGTATACAGTTAACAATACTACCTCTAATATTACAATTTTTACAAGCAGGTGTAGTGCCACATATACCATTATTCTTATTTGCATTAGCACAACCACAACTTTTGCCAAAAAGAAAACCAATTACTTCATGTTCGGCACGTGTAAAAATTAGATGGTTATTATCATTAAAACCAATAAGGCGCATCTTAGAGTCTACTATAAACAATGTTGAATTTAGGCTACCAAGAATTGAATTGATAAAGGTATTTGAACTTTTTAGAGCATCTAATTTGTTTTGTGCCTTGTTTTGAATGATAGAAGTAGAAATATAATTCTCTCGAATAGCAGGCACATAGCTGTTAATTACATTTGTTGGATTTGTGAGCATAATAATTTGTTTTATAGCGTTAAACTAATCTACAGGTGTAGTTATAATTTAATAGCTTTATCTTTATCCCAATAACTAATTTTACAGCTATTATATTTCTTGAGCAGCGAAATATATAATATTGATATTCATCCAACAATAATGAATGAAAAGTCTAAAAAAAATGTAAAATATAACTGATAATCATGAGCATTTAGAATTTAGAATAAGCAAACTGATGCAAATATAAGATAATTGAGAATCTAAAGCAAGTTTTTTATTGTTTAAATTTACATGGTAGGTTCAAGTCGTAAACGCAATTTTCAGTTTACAAATTTATAATACATTATCTTTACTATAATATATTTAAGCAATAGGTATGCTTTATAACGTTTATAACAGTAAAGTAATCGCATTATTTAAGTTTTAATACTAAGCTTAGTCAAGATTTTACAATAAAGCATATAGCTTCTAATGATAATTTAAATTATTAATTAAAAGCACATTGTATTGCCAGTTTTTATTAAACTATGTATAAATATTTACATTTATATATTTAATAATAATAATATAATCTATTTTTATCTTTTTTCGTATCTTAGCGCAACTATTAATTAACTATATATGGCTCTACGATTAATCTTTACACTTATATTTTCTTTAGTTTTATTAAGCGGCAATTCACAATACCTCAGCAAAAACATAGGAGCAAAATCATCAGCAATGGCTGGTGGTGGTGTAGCAAGTAATGACTTTTGGAGTTCAACAAATAACCAAGCATCCTTAGGTTATACTAAACAATGGGGAGCAGGCTTTTACTATGAAAATAGTTATCTAACTAAAGAGCTTAGTCTTAACGCACTATCTATAGTTATGCCAATTAGCAAAGGTGCTTTTGCTATTAATGTCAACCGCTTTGGTTATTCGCAATATAATGAGAGTAAGATTGGTATCGCCTATGGAATGGCTCTTTCAGAAAAGATTGCTGTTGGCGTACAAATGGATTACCTACACACAGCTATTGGCAATAATTATGGTTCTCATAATGCTATTACATTTGAAGTT
>QMPB01000241.1 GCA_003648395.1 Bacteroidota bacterium | reverse complement strand
TTTAAGTTTAGAATTCTTATAGTAAAATCCCCATGCTTGTTTCATCCAATGGCCAATAATGGGAAGTGGAATAATTGTTTCAGATTTCTTGGTACGTTTAATATAAGCAGCGCCATCGCCACTATCCATTACACATACAATATTTAGATGCTCCCAATAACTTTTGCGCTTTCCATTCCCATTTATTTCATTATTAATATTATAAGCAGCAGTATCTGCCATTACTTCCGCCAAATGACCTTGCTTAGCAACCCACGAAGGACCACCTTTAATCTCCGCAATATCTCCTACTGCATATATATTTCTATTATTCTGCACTCTGCATAGCTCATTAATTCTGATAAAACCCGCATCACTTATTGGCAAATTCGAATCCATTATCACCTTATGGCCTTGCCCTGCAGCAATATATATTGTTAAGTCACTTTCTAATTTACTATCATCCTCAAAAACAACATTATTGGCATCAAAATTCTTAATCTTTTTACCGACATATGTTTTTACATCATAATGCTTAAAGAAAACATCCATCTTTTTATATGGCTTTTCTCCCATACGCTTGCCAGGCTCTTTCATTGGAGCAAAGAAATTGATATTAAAATTATCTCTAATTCCTTTAGTTTTAAGATAATGACTAATATTGAAAAGCAATTCGAAAGCAGGACCACCTCTAACAGCTGTAGCTGTAGGGTCTTTAGGGTTTCCGCCAAAACCAACGGATATATTTCCACTGCCTTTTTTAATTAATTTGTCAAGTAAATCTTCAATGGTATTTGCCTCCTCAGGCTTTCCACATATCGAATGTGTATGTTCTATTCCTTCCAACTTCAATTTTCCCATTCCCATAGCAATTACTAGATAATCATAAGATTGCTCGCCATTGGATAATATAATTGTATTTGTAGTATTATCTATTTTCTCAACTTTATCAATTATTAATTTAAAGCCATGCTTTTTAGATAATATTCCTAAATCCATAGCTACATCTTCGAATTTTTTCTTCTTTACTGGTATCCATATGGAAATTGGGTAAACAAATAAATATGATCTATCTGAAATTAATATAACATCATGCTTATTTTTCCTAAGCTTTATCGCCGCTTCAACACCTGCAAAGCCACCTCCCAAAATTACTATTTTCTTCATATTTATTTTCCTTATTTAGAACAATTCAAAATTAGAGTGTTTTTTTTGATTTCTTATTCTAAATAGCAATTTCAAGTTTTAACTCAAAATACTCATTTCCTTTAATTTACAGATACAATAATTAACACGCTATTTAAAATCATATATTCAATACATTGCAGTTAATCATGTTTTAAATTATTTATCAGTTCTCTATAGGCTATAATCCTACCTAATTATTTAAATCAATAATATACCAAATCTACGTACTTTTACAGAATTAATAATAGGTAAAGTATAAATTAAGACAATCCTATCCAAAATAATATGATAATATACCTCAAACATGAGCAAATTGATTTTAGAAAATGGGATAATTGTATTAGCAATTCCCCTAATTCTCTAATTTATGCTTATTCATGGTATTTGCATTTTGTTACCGAAAAATGGGATGCCTTAATTGAAGATGATTATAAATCTGTATTTCCGATGCCATATCGAGAGAAGTACGGACTTAAATACATCTTTCAGCCTACACTTACACAACAGCTTGGAATATTCTCCATTGAGGAAATAACCAATTCTAAAGTCAATGACTTTATTATGGCTATTCCCGATGAATTTAAGCTTACACAAATAAACCTTAATAAGAATAATCCCACAAGGAAGAATAATCAATATAGTTTTGTTGATAATATAAATATAGAATTGGATTTATCAAATGACTATGAAACCATAAAATCTTCATATTCTAAAAATCTAAAACGAAATATAAACAAAGCAAAGAAAAACTCACTGAGCATTAGCAATAGTGTAAAACCAGAGCTAATTATAGATCTATTCAAAAATAATAAAGGGGCTGAAGTAAAAGGGTATTCAAAAGATGATTATAAAAAAATAATACGCCTAATTTATTCATTAATAGACAAAGGGCTAGTGGATATTTCAACGGCTTTTTCAAAAGAGAATAATCTATTGGGAGGGATATTTATATTAAAAGACAAACATCGATATATATTTATTTTCTCAGGATTATCAGAAGAAGGCAAAGAAAAAGGGGCAATGCCTTTTTTAATAAATAATTATATAGAGAATAACTGTAATAGCAAAATGATTTTCGATTTTGAAGGTTCAAATTCACCATCAATTGCAAGATTTTTCAAAAGTTTTGGAGCTGAAGAATTCCATTATAAAGGAATAAGATACTATCAAATAAGTAAAACAAAGAAAATAATACTAAAACTTTTAGGGAAAATATAATTTAAAATAGATAAGCTAATTAGTTTTTGCAAGAAAACGCCAAATACTGCGTTATTATCGTTTTTGAAACAGTCATTTACAAATGTAAACTCCTTAGTTTCAAAAACTTCAAAAGTCTTATCTTTGACATTTTCTTATCAAAAACACAAAAATAGGTAGTTTTATTGCAGACACTAATTAGAATTGATTAACTTTGCGTGTTAAGGATACAAATAAAACAAGTTCATAATATGCCATATATTAATAGAAACATACAAATCATTACAAACAAAGGAATATTAAGAATAGTTGTCTTAATGTTCTTTTCTACATTATTATTTAACAATAATATGCAAGGGCAAAGCATTAATGAGATTAAAACTCAATGCATAAAAGCTCTACAAACTAATAATATTGATAACTTTGTGTCAACTTTTAGCAATCCCATAGAGATTGCACTTCCCGAAAAAGAGAACTCATATTCAAAAATTCAGGCTCAAGAAGTAATGAGAAAATTCCTTAAAGAGAATAAAACAAAGAGTTTCAAAGTAAAACAAAGTGGTAAATCTACGGGCGGCAGTGAGTTTGTTATTGCTATACTTAAAACAGAAAGCAATATAGAATACCAATTATATTTACTTATTACAAACTCAGACAATAAAGCTAATCTACATCTTGTAGAGTTTGAACTTAACGACGAATAATTTAAGTTTTTAAAAGAAGATTATTAATGAATATAAAAGAAATAATAAAGAGTGCTATTGCTGAAGATGTTGGCCCTGGCGATTACTCATCACTATCTACAATACCTACAAACGCTACTAATAGCGCCAAGCTACTAATAAAGGAAGATGGCATACTTGCAGGAATTGATATTGCGGAGGAGGTTTTTCGACAAGTAGATTCAACATTAAAGTTTGAGAAAAAAATAGAAGATGGTACTCAAGTAAAAATTGGAGACATAGCTTTTATCGTTTCTGGCTCAGCAATTTCAATACTTACAGGCGAGAGATTAGCTCTTAACTTTATGCAGCGGATGAGCGGTATTGCCACTTCTACAAATAAATATGTAAAAGCAATAGAAGGCACAAGCACTAAAATTCTTGACACAAGAAAAACCACTCCTTTACTTAGAGAATTTGAGAAATACTCGGTGAAAGTTGGTGGTGGCGAGAATCATCGCTTTGCTCTTTACGATATGATTATGATTAAAGATAACCATATTGACTTTGCAGGCGGAATAGCAGAAGCTATTGATTCTTGTAATAAATACTTATCGGATAATAGTTTAGATTTAAGAATAGAGATAGAAGTACGTAATAATAACGAGCTAGAGCAGGTTCTTAAAAAAGGCAATATTCATAGAATAATGCTAGATAACTATTCTCCTAATCAAATATCGGAAGCGCTAATACTAATAGATAAACGCTACGAAACGGAAGCCTCTGGCGGCATTACAATTGAAACTATTCGCTTGTATGCCGAAACTGGAGTAGATTATATAAGTGTAGGTGCACTAACTCACCATATTAAAAGTCAGGATATGAGTCTAGTAGCATTTTAATAAAATACTATAAAATTTATAAATAAAAATTAAAAATATATCAAATTTGAGCCTAAAAAGTAAAATACGTAATACAAAAAGGATAGACAATTTTATAGAAAAACTTAAAAGAGTGTCTTTTCCTGGTTTTGCTGGTATTGCAATTTACGATGTGGGAGAGTTATTTATTGATGCTATTATTGCCGGAGTACTGCCGCAAAGGGCTGCCGCAATTAGTTATAACTTTTTAATGGCTCTTTTTCCTACTCTATTAATCATTTTTGCGCTTATTCCTATTATTCCCATTGATGGTTTCCATGAAGAGCTTTTGATGTTTATTGTAGATTTTATGCCTGGCGATACTGATAAAAAAGTAATCGCTATTCTTAACGAAATAATTACTCAGCCACAAAATGGAGTACTTTCTGCTAGTTTAATATTATCGGTTTGGTTTGCTACTAATGGTTTTAATAGTATTATAGTAGCCTTTAACTCCTCTGTACATATAAAGGAAAGCCGTTCGTATTTAAATGTTCATAAAACAGCATTTGTACTTTTTATAGTTTTCTTTTTTATAAATATATTCACAATTACGGGATTTATTTTCGATAAATTTATTATTAATTCACTGGTAGACCAAGGATATATAGTGCAAGGCACATCGTATTATATACTTATTGTTATAGACTGGATAATAAGAGTAAGTATGCTTTTCTTTCAAATTGCATTCATTTATTGGTATGCCCCTGCCTATAAAAAGCGCTTCCGGATAATCTCTTTGGGAGCTACTTTTACAACTGTGGTTTTTATAATTGTTGCATTCCTTTTCAATATTTATATATCAAATTTCAGTAAATATAACGTATTATACGGCTCCATTGCTACACTTATAATAATAATGGTATGGCTATATATTAGTGCGTTTATTTTGCTAATAGGCTTCGAAATAAACACATCAATAGTACAAGCCAAGCAAGATATTATTGATAAGCATGAAGCTGAAAGAAAGGCTCTATTGCAAGAAAAACTTCACCCATTTAAAGATTATTATAATAATTTGAAAGATCTGCTACAGGGGAAAGAAGAAGACCAAGAAGATTAAGATCAAGATTTAAAGAATAAGCAGGAATCTCCATAGCTCAAAAACCTAAAATTATTATCTAGAGCATACTTATACGAATCTCTCCACTTTTCACCATAAAATGCTGACACCAAAAGTAGTAGAGTGCTTTTGGGCTGATGAAAATTAGTTATTAGTATATCTATAATTTTAAACTTATAGCTTGGAGCTATTATTATTTGAGTATCGCCATGTAGCTCATCAATATTGTTTGCATTCATATATTCTATTACAGCCTTCAGACTTCGCTCAACATTTACATATTTTGCAAATTCGTTGTCATAAGGGTCCCATTGTTTGATATGAAAACTTGCACTCATATCCTGCAATAGCTTCACTCCATACCAATAAATACTCTCCAAACTTCGGGTGGTAGTAGTACCCACGGCAATGATTTTTCTGTCAGAATATTTCAATAAATCTTCTACCAATTGCTTTTTAATAACCACTTGCTCGGTATGCATTTCGTGACCTTCAATCTTCTCTGAAGAAACAGGTTTAAAAGTACCCGCGCCCACATGAAGGCTTACATAGTTATTTTTAATATTTTTTTCTAACAAAGAGTTTTCTACATAATCGGTAAAATGCAATCCAGCAGTAGGTGCTGCCACGGACCCTTGATGCTTTGCATATATTGTTTGGTAACGCTCTACATCCTCCTGTTCAGTATCGCGTTTCATATAAGGAGGCAAAGGAATGCTCCCTGTGGCAATTAATACGTCAGAAAATGTTAAATGCACAGGCTCCCATCGAAAATTTATATGAAATGAATTACCAATATTTTCTCCCTTAGAAGCAAAAATAGTAAACTGCTCACCATTATATTGCATTTGCAATTCCAGCTCTCCTTCTTTCCATTTTTTGGCATTTCCCACAAGGCATTTCCACTCGCATTGTGCTGTTACCGAAAACGAGTTTTGAATTTCAACTGTAGGAGCTAATGGTTCAAGAATAAATATCTCAATTTTGGCTCCTGTGGGTTTTCTGAATTGCATCCGTGCTCGAATAACCTTGGTATTATTATAAACAATAAGGCTATCATTGGGCAAATAATCAGCAATATTCTCAAAAACAGACTCACTAATTTCTCCTAAATTGGAAATCAGCAGCTTGCTTTTATCACGCTGGGCTACAGGATACTGAGCTATTCTATCCTCTGGTAAAGGATAATTATAATCGGCTATTGAGATATTTTTTGGGTGCATTATAAGAATTTGTTTGTCTAAGATTTACTTATTAACCCTTAGTTTTCTGACTAAGGACCAAGCTTTCTTCATAGATATTGATAATGGTAAACATTAGGAAAAAGATAATATTATCCAAATCTTGGCGATTATCATCATATTGCTCTTCATCACTTTCAAAAAGATCGAGAGTAATAAAATCTATCATCATTCTTTGGGGGTGAGATTTTATTAATTCATCAAACTCTTGTTCAAATATTTCGGAATCCATATCCTGCATTTCATCCATCATCTTCTGATCTCTCTCCTCAATAGTAAGAATAATATCTTTAGTTATTTCTGGTAGAAATCTGAAACGATTGGTATACGAGCGATGTACAAGCATAAAGAAGAATAAAAATTTATTGAAAAACTCATCCTCATCTTCAAAAATATCACCCATTGACATCACATAATCAACAATATTCTTCTGCTCTTTGCTAATGGTTCGTAGATATTTCTCTATATCCGAATCGCTTAACTTCTGAAGATATTCGTCTGCTCTTTGTATTATTTCTTCTTTTATCATT
>QMPB01000240.1 GCA_003648395.1 Bacteroidota bacterium | reverse complement strand
GATTCTTCAATATCCGTGTTGTAAGGCGGAAAATTTTTATCTCAGGAAGCCAGATTCATTCATATCTTCATATTGATTTTTTTTGGCATTATTATAGTTCTTCAAAGTAGAATGAATCGGCATTTAAAGCTCAAAGAAAAAAATTAAATAAAATTTAAAAATCATGTCGGTATATTTTACATTGATGAAAAGATATACTTTTCTAGTTGTCCTTTCTGTAGTTTCGGTGCTTTTAATTAATTCAACTTATCTTAATAGTGCAATTGCTACAAAGGTGACAAGAGATTATTCAACTAAATTAACTATACGTCTTCATGATGCTAGTTACGGTGATTATGACAACGATGGCAGACAAGATGATATACAAACTTTTATGGACGTAAGTTACCTTTTAGATAACCATAACAAGAGGTATCGGGTTCTCATCACACTGATAACGCCTGATAACCAAGAATACCAATATGAGATTCGCGTTCTCGTATCCTTTTCTGAGGTTCTATGTTTTCATCTATTATTCTATAATCACGCCAAAGTTTCAGGGATCTATACTATCACCGCTGATATTGTTTATTATGTTCCTGGGTTTTATTCAGATAGCGCCAATATTGTCTTTGATCCTCCAAGCGAGAAGATCCCTGATAGTGAACCTCCATCATTTGAAGCTCTTTTATGCTAAAATTTTTGAGTATTTAATAACTTGTGTAGCCATACTGTTAAAGTTACAATGAGATGAAATGTAATGGCTCTAAGCTACAATGAATATCTCACTTTATTACTACTACAAGAAAATCCTAACATTACCTATGCCTCTGTTGCAGAGTTCTTCAATATTAGCACTCCTACTGCTAAGAAACGTATTGAAGAACTGAAACTAAAAGGTATTTATCGTGGTAAAAAAGTCCAATATATTCCTGAGGCCTTAGGTTTAACACGCTATATTGTCCTTATTTTTGTTGACAATTTACGTAAACTTACTACTGCAGAGAAAGCTTTAGATATACATCCCTATACTACCCATCGCTCGCGTGTTTATGGTTCTAAATTAGGCTTATATTCAATGTTTGATTTTCCAAGTGTAGATGGAACACTTTTAGAAGATTTTTTCATGGAACTAAAAAAAATGGGTATAATCCGTAGTTTTAGGATTTTCCAATCAATAGGTATTCGCAAAGACTATCAAATTGATCTAAAGCAAGTGTCAATTAGAACTATGTTTTGGGAATATAATTGGGACGACTTTACTAATGCGTTATTATATACACATAACAACATTACTCTTCCTAAACCTCATAGCACTATGCTTTCAATGATGAAAGAAATTGATTTTAAGATCCTCAGAATTTTAACATTTAATGCCGATATCACTAAGAAAGAGATTAGCAGAAGATTAAATACCAACCCTACAGAAGTTTGGAGAAGGATCCAATTTTTAGAGGAAAATGTCCTTTCTGGATACCGAGCTAAGATTAATAGACAGTATTTTAACGTTAGCAGCACTAAATTAATTGTGATATCTTTCACTTCAGTTGATGCTTTAAAGAAATGCTTCTATGCTTTTACTCGAACTAAACGTCCTCCTTTCAGATACACTTTAGAAATAGTTACAGATAATGAAAAAGGCAAAAAACTTGTTTTATATGTTTCTCTTCCTCAATATCATGAAGCACAACTCTGCTATGCTTTATCACAAATTGGGAATTTAGAAGTTTACAATTTAGATACTACAGGGGAAGCAAGTGTTACATACTCCTTTTATGAAGGGAATTTTGATTTTAAAAATAGGATCTGGAAGAAGTCTAAAGAATACATTATTGATGAACCAATTAAGAAATTAATAACAGACGAAAACTTAACAAACGCTATAGAACAAAATGCATATTAAAACAGGAGAAAGACTTCTAATCTATATGAAATTAACTTATCCTTTCTGTAGACTACTTTCAGCGTCAAATGTTTTATAATATAATAATAAATATTTGAGCTAGTTTCGGTAAAAGCGAAAGGTTATTAATGAATTAATCTTATTTTACCTCATGACCGTGAATGTTACTAATGAATATTTAGAATTGTTAAATACGGCTGTTTCTCGCGAGTTACAAGTTTCTATTCAATATATGCTTCAACACACCAAAATGGAAAAAATACTTCGCAAAGTAAAAAATGAAAATATCCTATTAGACAAAACTACTTACGATGCATTGGGTGAAATTTTAAAGAAATTTGCTATTGAAGAAATGAAACATGCTGGCGACATTATAGAACGTATTTATCTTCTTGGAGGAGAAGCGACTACTAAAGCAGACAAGCCCGAAATAGGTGAAAACTTAAATGAATTTGCAAAACTTGGTGTTAAAGCCGAAGAAGAAGCTTTAGAGCTTTATCGTCAAATAATTAATATGGCAGGGAAGCTGGGCGACAGAAAGACACGTGAGATGTTTGTAAAAATTTACAGGGAAGAAGAGGAACATCTTTTTACCTTTCAAGAGTACACAAATATCGATGTTACTGAGCCAGAAGGCATAATAGCTGAAGAAAGTGAGTGGACTAAAATTTTAACTGAAGATTATTTTGAATTGCTAAATAAGGCTTTGGCTGCAGAATTAAGTGCTATTATTCAATATATCACTCAACATGAAAAAGCTAGCCTTGAAAAATTGAGAAAGAAAGAAACTGCTCTAGAGGTAATAACTAATAAAAACAAGGCTCAAGTCGTTAGTGACATGCTTAAAGAGATATTTATGCAGGAAATGGACCATTTTGAGAAAATAGCAGAAAGAATATACATTCTTGGAGGAGAATGTGGGTACGACCCTGATCCGTTACCTGAAGTGGGAGAGAATGTCGACGATTTCTTGAAATTAGACCACAAAGCTGAAGATTACGCCATTATATTATACCGAAAGATAATTGACGAAGCAACAAAACGTGGAGATATTACCACAAAGAAACTTTTTGAAGATATCTTAATGGACGAAGAAAGACACTACTGGATGTTTGATGATTTCTTCTAAACTATTTCTTTTTCTTTTTCTTTTTTTAAACAAATTGAATTGACTTTAAAGTATAAAAATCGAAATAAAAGAAGGCCTTTTGCACAAACAACTAGCTAATGAGTTTTCTTAGCGACCTTATGTAGAATAGTAATAATGTTTTTGAAAAATCTGCTCTCTATATAATTTAGAAAACGAAGTTATTCCTTTACTTCTTCGTTTTCTTTAGTTTTTATTGGTGGTTCAGGCAAATTCTTTATTAATTCTCTTTTCCACTCCTCCTCTGCTTTTTTTACGAATGCTTCTGAGATTCTAAAATTTTTTATGAGTTCTTTCAATTCCTCCTCCGAAGAAAGTTTGTACTCACCAAGCTCAGAAGAGTAAAAACCGCTAAGTTTTGCTAGTTCAACTTCCCAATTTTCTAAGACCCGTTTTGTGTTTAGAATTGCGATTTTATTAATAATGAATACTGCATTGTCGATTATTTTCCAAATTAATAGTCTGTTATTATCTGATATCTTTTCTCTTGAAGCCTTAAGGAGCAACTCTATGAGATTTTGTACTATCTCTTTAATGATTCTTAACTGCTCGGCATCAGCTATCTCAACGTTGGCTGCAAGAATATTTATTTCTGATAGGGTTCTAACCAGTTGTCCTTCTAATAATTGTGTGTTTCTCTTAAACTTGCGCCTTTCTAATCTTTTTGTTAGACTCGAAAGTACTTTGATAGTCCGCTCCATTTTTACTTTTGTTGTGCCTAGTTTCTTAAAGAAAAGAATTATTTTAGTACTAACTGAAGCACTTTCTTTGACAAATCTATCAGAATACTTCTGCCTTTGAAGCTCAGATAGAGCTTTTTCAACGATCTCCATAATACGTGTATTTTTAGTTACATTTAACTTCATTAGGAAATAAGCGAGCTCTAATTGAGTAAAGTAAGGCTTTGTTTCTATTCTTTTTATAATAAAAGAGGATATTTGTTCTTTTGTATCCTTATCCAATTCATCCAACTTTCCAGTAGCATCAAGAAGATACAAAAATTTCAGAAGGTTTTGAAGGTTGTAAGCATGTTTTGGTCTTTTAATTAGTGAAAGTATAATACCACATAGAATTTTACTTGTATCTAAATCTTCTGCTGCAATAATTGCCCAAAGTTCAGCTAATAGAGCTAACTGTTTAACTTGATCTTTGTGTTCTAAAAATTTATTAACAAAACGAGTTATGATGATTTTTTCAGCTGTATATAACTTGTTGAATTTTTTATATTTTGTTAGTTTTTCAGTAATCATATTGGAGTATAGTCCCTCTGTTTTATATTCGTAGATTTTTGTTGTGCTAATTTCATTACCAACAAGGAATTGTTTTACTAGTTCTTCTGTGACCTGTGGCGGTACAGTACTTCCATTTAACTGTATTTCGTACATTAACCCTGCTACTAATTTCATTAATAATGATTCAACGTTTTCTAATTTATCTAATATCCTATCGTGTTCTGTGCTCAGTTTCTTTAAACTATTTATTAATAACATATCTACTTCTGCGCTTTTCACACCAAAAGCTCCAAGCTCCTCTTGAAGTATTCTTCTAACTAGCTCTAGATCTGCCTCATTAAGATTAGTCTGTTCAAGGCTTTTCTTTCGCTTTTTTTGAAATTTGTTTTTAATTCGCTTGAATAAGAATTCAGAAGCTGCACGACCACCTAGGCCTTTGGCTATTTCCCATATGACAGCGTAAACTACAGAGCCCAAAGTTACTGTAACAAACATCAGTCAATTAAAATTAGTTTCATTAGTTTATAATTCTTTATTTAACTCCCACTTTGGTTAAACTACTGATTGCTCTCTAAATGGAAAAAAAGATGTGTAAAGCGAACACTTAAGAATAGTCAAAATAATAGTAGTGTAGCGGACGTGCAAGATGAATAAAGCGATCTCTTTTATCAGCTTATAATACAAGAAGTAATATCTGCCTAAATAGAGATTTTATCATTCTCATGTACGGAAGCGAGATAACTAATAACGAAAGTGAATAAAGTGCATTCTGAAAAATTGACAACAATATCAGAGCTTAGTCCAAACAGACGTGAGCTCAGTTTTAGAGCAAAAGTAATCGAATTAGGGGATGTAAAAACCATCACGAAACGTGATACTGGTGAAGAGCATCAAGTACAAGAAGTACTAATCGGAGATGAAACTGGTACAGTATTACTGTCTGCATGGAATGAAAATGTAAATGCATTTGAAATAGGGAAAACGTATGTTTTCAGAAATGTTAAAACAATACTATTCCAACGTCAGATACGTGTTTCATTAGGAAGATTAGGAACTGCAGAAGAAAGTGAAAATACCATCACTAAAATCAACGATAGTAACAACATCTCTGAACAGGAACATGAAATGGAAAGACGTTATAGGTCTTATTCAAACAGAGATTATTATAGTAGATACTGATTGATAGAAAGTTTTTTTCCTTTCTTTCCTATTTTTTGAATTTTGTTTTAAATACTGCGCTAATGTTCTAAAACCATAAATTAGTGAAATTGATAAAGTGAGTACGCTAACTACAATGTTTGCTTTAACATATCATCATTTGATATTTAATGCAGCAACTCTTCTGACAACTTACCTTCTTTTTTAAAGATCTTTAATAGATTGATTTTCTTTGCCTCTCCTGAGCGGATTTTTCTGATATTGTCACCTTGCCTTGAGAGCATTATTAATGCTATTATAATATAAACCAAACTTAGATTAAAGTTATCAATTGGCACCCAAGGCATCAATGGAAGAAAATATGATATAATATCCATTAAAAATATGACAACAATGTAAGTAATTGATGAATAGCCTATAATTATTATACAAACAAACCATAAACCTATCCATATTGGAATTATCAATGGATTCAAGAATGCTGCAGTCCTAACTACAACTGTTATTCCCCTGCCACCATGGTTGCGTGTTAAGCAATTAAATAATTTGATGCAATAGCTAATTCTTCATTTTCCTAAACGCAATGCGCGACGTATAGAAACAATGACTTCCGTTGCTAAGCTTCTTATATCTTCTTCAGGATCTCTTGTTGCTATAGTAATTAAGTGTTCAACTGAAGACGAATCTTTAAGAATTTCAAGAACTTTTAACGCTTGAAAACGAACTTTTTTTGAGGGATCATTAAGTAAAGGTATAATATCTTTCACAATTGATAGCGTGCTGTCTTTGTTTGGAGGCTTTGAGATAAAATTCCTAAGCTTCAATAGGCTAATAACACGTATACTCTCCTCTGAATCTTTTAATGCCTGTAAATAGAATAATATAGGATCGGTATCAACCTTTTCTACTAAATATTCAATGACTAAATATCTTATAGAACTATCAGGATAATTAATGTAGTCTTCAATAAGTGATGAAGGAACATGACCAGCATAATTGACAAGGATATTCTTAGCTTCAGTAGCAATGGTTTCACTTTTGTCAATAGTAGCTTTAATAACCGTATCCAAAGTTTTAGGGCTTGAGATCTTAGAAAGCGCGCGTAATGCTGCTTTCTGTACAGCAATTTCTCTGTCCTTAGTAAGAGGCGCGATATAGGCTATATAGTCTTCTGAAGGATTTTTTGACAAAGCCATTAAAGCGGAAATTCTTACTGCTTTATTTTCATCAGTGATAAGATTAAGAATATGGGGAAAAGGATCATTTTCTTTTATCTCAGATAAAACTTCTACCGCAAAACTACGCACATCCGGACTTTCGTCTTTCAATAATTCTATTAATTCCTCAAAAAACTCTTCCTTATTAGGGCTATGCTGTAACATCTCCAATCCT
>QMPB01000239.1 GCA_003648395.1 Bacteroidota bacterium | reverse complement strand
TGTGTTTGATGTTCCAGTATTTGCAGGTGTTGGATTTCAAATTCTTATGATTAGAATAGAAGCTCGTTATCATTGGGGAACTATGAGTCTTTATGATAGCACTATTGACCCATATAAAACACAGAATTTTCAAATTGGATTAGGAATAGCTATTTAGAGAGAAAACATATATGAAGGAGTTTTGATATTTTAGGATAACAGAATTTCAATCATATAAATTTCAGTATCGTATATTGAGTTCTTTCAATTAAACATACGAAGCTTGCAAGGAAACTACCTATTTTGGTATTTTCTTGCAGAGCTAACTATTAATATATTCAATAGCATTCAACGCAGCATTAGTTCCATCAGCTACAGCAGTAGTTATTTGTCTGTATTTCTTCACAATACTATCCCCAGCAGCAAATACACCTTCTACATTGGTTTGAAATTCGGAGTTTACAATTATTTCTCCCCATTGACTTAGTTCTACTTTGTTTTTAATTTCTTCAGTATTTGGTACATATCCGATAAAAATAAAAACTCCATCAATCTTATGTTCGTGAGTTTTACCTGATTCAATATCTTCAATTATTACGGAATTAAGTTTTTGGTCTCCATTGAACTTAGTAATCTTAGCACCCATAATGTAGTCAATCTTTGGATTATCTTCCATTTCTTGGATAGCAGAATCAAAAGCTTGCCAGTCTTTAAACTGATGTACAATAGTTACTTTGCTAGCATATTTAGTTAAAGATACAGCTTCTTCTAGGGCAGAATTACCGCCGCCAATTACTATTATCTCTTTGTCTTGGAAAAAATCACCATCACAAGTTGCACAATATGAAATTCCTCTTCCCGCAAAGTCGTTTTCTCCTATAGCTCCAATCTTCCTACTACGACCACCGGTAGCTAATATTATAGTTTCTGCTTCAAAAGTATCACCATTATTTAAAACTACAGACTTATTCTTTCCCTCAATATTATAGTCCTGAATACGGATATTAGTTTTAATCTCACAACCAAATTTTTCAGCTTGATTCTTCATATTCATAGAAAGCATATAGCCACTGATACTTTCAAATCCTGGATAATTAGCTACTTCATGGGTAAGAACCATTTGTCCTCCAGCAATTCCACTATCAAGAATTAGTACTTTCATCTTTGCTCTTGAAAGATATATTCCTGCTGTTAATCCTGCAGGACCTGCACCAATAATTATACTATCGTATTTTAGATTACTCATAACTTATTGTATAAAAATATAGCTTGAAAATTAAGACTATATGTCATAATATGTCAAGCTATAAATTAGTTGATTATTTTATTTGAATTCAGAGTCAAGAACATCTAATACTTGATCTAAATTTTGAATACTTGATGTTGCTCTAACAATTTTACCGTTTTTATAATATATTGTAAAAGGAAGTCCCATAAAACCACTACACTCAGGTAAGTTACGAACTACATAAGCATCTGGATTGTCAAAAAGCATATCTACAAATTTCACATTGTCATATTTTCCGCTTTTCTCTAGATCTTCCATAATTGCATATACAGGCACACACATTGGACCCATTCTGCCACAGCAAATCATTACATTTTCGTTATTCTCTATTACATTCTGAAAATCAGCAGCTGTTACAAGGTGCTCTAAGTTTGTTTGTAAAGTCATATTTGTATTTATTATTTATTATTTGATATTTGCATTAATTCCTAATTCTTAATTCTTAATTCTTAATTCTTAATTCTTAATTCTTAATTCTTAATTCTTAATTCTTAATTCTTAATTCTCAATTAAGCACTTTCCATGCCGTTAGAGTTAAAATGTCATATTGTCACTGCAAATATATTAAATAATAATTGAAATATGTAGATGTATATATATGTTATTTGTTTACCTTCTGATTTTTAGTTTGTTTAGGTATCTATGATATGCTCTAGCGTTTCTATTATGTGCTCTTAAATTGTGCTCAAAAACGTGAGTGCCAGAATTATCTGCTTTTGCACAGAAATAATAATACTTATGCTTTTCATAATCCAATACTTTGTCTATTGTAATGGGATTTGGCATACAAATAGGACCAGGAGGAAGCCCCTTATACATATAGGTATTATAAGGAGAGTCTATTTTTAAGTAGTCATATCTCACACGTTTTACACTAAAATCACCATAGGCAAATCTCGCAGTAGGGTCGGCTTGTAGCATCATCCCAACTCTTAGTCTATTCATATAAACTCCTGCAATACGTGACATTTCAGAAGTCTTATTTGTCTCTTCTTGTACTATAGAAGCTAAAATTGACACTTCAATAGGCTTTAAGTTTATATTTTTTGCTTTTTGTATTCTATCTTTATTCCAAAATTTATCATGCTCTTTCTGCATTCTTTTAATAAACTCATCGGCACTAGTATTCCACCAAAACTCATATGTATTAGGTAGAAAAAGTGAAATAATTGTATTCTCATTGTAACCCAGAGAAGCAATATACTCTTTATTAGTTAGTAGGCTCATTAATTCTAAAGAATCAAACTCTAGCTTTTTGCTAACTATACTTGCTAATTTCGGAAGGAATCTAATATTATTAAATGTAACTATAACAGCTTTCTGATTTCCTGAACGCAATATATTAATTAGCTCATTAACTGTTAATCCATCTTTAATTTCAAATTTTCCAGCCTTAATATTATCTTTATATTTCTTTTTTTCTGCAAAAAAATCAAATACTTTTTTATCAGTTAGATACTGATTATTATCTAATATATTTAGTACATCATTATATCTAGCTCCTGTAGGAATATAAATAATTGCTGTTTTCTTTCCTTCAATTTTAATAATTGGTTTAGAAAATTGTTTATAGGCATAGAATGCACTAAATATCCCCATGAATAGGAGTAGTGCTATTACAAAAAATATTATTGCTTTTTTTGAGCTCATTACTTTAGTATTAATTGATAAAATATTTCATCAAAATATTTATTTTTATATAAAATCCAGTCTTTTCTCTGACCAGTTTTTTGAAAACCAATTTTAGTAAAAAGTTTAATACTATTATAGTTGTCTTTCAAAATAGTACAGTAGAGTTGATGTAATTCAAGGTCTTTCTTACAGTACTTAATAAATTTATATAGAGATTTAGAAGCAATATCTTTATTTTGGAAGTCTTTATGTATCACAATCCCAATACCAGCTCTTTTATTGTTTTCATCAAAATCAAATAAATCAACACATCCACACTTAATATCATTAAAAGTAATTATCCATCTTTTCTGATGCGAAGAAAGTCCTTCTAATATATTTCTAGCAATAAAGAGTTCAATATCTTTTTTTGAGAATTCTTCAGTAGTGTGGCTTACTTTCCAAATATCTTTATTATTCTCTATTTCAAGAATAAAATCAGCATCTTCCAAATCAATTTCTCTAAATTTAATATCCATCTATTATTAGTTTTATAAATACTTATAAAATAGGTAATTGAAACATTTTACTATATTTATGTAATTATCTTATTATCAAAGTTTCGTGTCTTTACCTGCCTGAATCAGCAGACAGGCGAGAGATAAAAGTTTAACAAAGTAATTTGTTTATAACAACTTATTTATATTTCTATTGTACCCGAAAACACAATCTCTGCAGGTCCTCTAAGTACAACATCTTTAAACATATTTTCATCTTTAATAAAATTAAAGCTAAGACTTAAATCACCACCAATTGCCTTGATTCTTATCTCTTTATTATAAATGCCCTCTTTATATGCATACGCAATGGCGGCAGCTGTAGCACCTGTACCGCAAGCATAAGTTTCATCTTCTACACCTCTTTCATAAGTGCGAATTTTAAGATAATCATCTTTTATTTCTATAAAATTCACATTTGTTCCATTTGTCTTTTTATAGAAGTCTGAATATCTTATTTCTTTTCCTTTATTATATACATCTATTGTATCCACATCGTTTACAAAACTAATATGATGCGGAGAACCAGTATCTAAAAAGTATGAATCATTATTTGTTGAAATATTATCAACATCATTCATCTTTAAACTAATATCAAGAATATTTCCATTGTTAGAATTAATTTTTGCTTCATGAATTCCATCAGTAGCAATGAAGGTTGTAATATTAGAAATTATTTCAAGCTTTTTAGCAAAAGCAACAATACATCTACCACCATTTCCACACATACTCCCTTCTGCACCATCAGAATTATAGTACTTCATTCTGAAATCTAATTTTTCATCATTTTCAATTGTCATAAAACCATCTGCTCCAATTCCAAATCTACGATGACATAGTAGAGCAATTTGCTTAGTGCTTAATTGATAGTGAGTAATTCTGTTATCAATTATTACAAAATCATTTCCCGCACCATGGTATTTATAAAATTTGATTGTCATATGGAGATTATTTAGAAATTTGTAATGGAACAAACTTATCACTGCAAGTTATTTCAAAGCTTTCAGAGAGGTACTGTATTCTTAGTCGTCCAGTCTTTAAGTATTTCAGACTGACAGCTTTATATTGATAAAAACCATAAAGAATTAGAGTGTTGTGGGTTAATTTATAACCTGTAGAGTTTAATGGCGAACGCCAAAATTCTACAAATAAACCTTCCTGATTGCGTGTAACAATATTATTTGTTAATATGCTATCAAGTTTGCCATCAGTACTACACAGAAAATCACTTTTTTTACCTTGAGGAGTTATATACTCTGAATAAATTAACTCATCTTGAGCTATTATCATCTCATCATCTTTATATGTTGTAGTATCATCTTCTTCTTGAAAAAGAGTAATAGTATCATTGATGGAAATACTATCAATATTGTAATCAATTAATGTGTCACAAGCTAAGCTGTCATTTTGTAAACTACTACAAGTGTCAATAAGTAATGTATCTTTAGAATTAATGCTGTCATTAAGTATTGTAATACTGTCTTTATGTAAGCTATCTTGTAATACTATTTTTTTCTTTCTTTTTTTCTTTTTACTTTTTTTTGGTTTCGCCTTTTCTATTATATGTTTTGGCATATTTTGGCTTATATTTTTTGAGTTTAAGCTACTATCAGCATAGTTGAATATTACAGATGATAACTCTGTAATACTCTCCTTGTTTTTAGTATATAGACCGAAAATTATTCCAACTCCTAAACCAATAAGGAGTCCAAGTATGAAGTAGGTTTTAGAATGTTTAATTATTGTGCCCAATGTATCTTGTTGTTAGAAGCTATTAGTGTACAAATTTATAATAAATTATGGGATATATTAGCCTGAGATAAAAGTTAATAGATGGTTTTTTTTCACAAGTTATCAAGATATTTAATAAGTCCGAAACAGAACTCCGAACTCCAAACTTATCACTCCAAACTTATCACTCCATCCTCAATCACAATTTTGCTGTCAGCTCTATCAGCAAGCTCTTTGTTGTGAGTAACAATCACATAAGTTTGTCCAAATTCATCTCTAAGATTGAAAAACAAATTGTGAAGTTCATCAGAACGTTTAACATCAAGGTTACCTGAAGGTTCATCAGCAAAAATAACATCTGGTTTATTTATTAAAGCTCTTGCAATAGCCACTCTTTGTTGTTCACCTCCTGATAGTTCATTTGGCTTGTGATGAATCCTGTCTTTTAATCCCATATAATTAAGAATTTCAAGAGCATTTTTTTCTGCTTCTTTTTTCGATTTCTTAGCAATAAGGGCAGGGATAAAAACATTTTCTAGTGCATCGAATTCTGGCAATAAATGGTGAAATTGAAAAACAAAACCAATATGTTTATTTCTATATTTTGCAAGTTCTGTAGAATTAAGCTTCCCTAATTCTGTATTATTAATAAAAATCTTACCTGAAGTAGGGTTTTCAAGGCTGCCAAGTATCTGAAGTAGAGTGGTTTTTCCTGCGCCAGATGGGCCTGTAATACTAACTATCTCACTCTTGTTTATTTCAAGGTTAATACCTTTTAAAACTTCTAATTCTCCAAAGCTTTTTCGTATATCTACTGCTTTTATCATATTGCGAATTTATGAATATTCTTAATAGAAGCTATCTAATATTTGAGAAATAGAATTCCTTCAATGATTTCCAGGATTTTTCTAAATATGAATCAATATTAGAATTTTCTACCCATTTCACTTCTTTAATATCTTCTTCTAGTTGAGGCCTTAGTTCTCCATTAAAGCTAGTTTGCATTTTATACCAATGAGTTACCTTTAGTTTTTCTTTTCCATTTTTTGAGAAAATATGACGACTAATTCCAAGTTTCTCTACTATTTTTATGTTATTGATTCCAGTTTCTTCTTCAACTTCTCTAATGGCACATTCCTCCAATGTTTCTCCTTTTTCAAGATGACCCTTTGGAATGTCCCAAATATCCCATCGTTTGATGAAAAGTAATTGGCCTTTTTCATTATAAACCCAACCACCAGCAGCAACTTTTGGGATATAGTGTTTTTCCATTACTTCAATTGCATTATCAAAATCATCGCATTGAATAATTATTGTTGATTCTGGATTGCCAATTGATTTGTTTGAAATAATTTCAATAATATCAGCAGCTTTATTAATTCTAATAATTTCATTTCTATTATTGTTAATAGAATTAGTATTATTGGTTATAAAAAACGCTGTATTATCCTTAAAAACTTTATAAATTTGTGCCATGGATATTAAAAAAGAAACCGCAAGAAAAACGGCAGAATATTTACTAAAAATTCAAGCCGTAAAGTTAAATAAAAAGGAGCCATTTACATGGGCTTCTGGATGGATATCACCAATTTATTGCGATAATCGTAAAACCTTGTCCTACACTGATGTTAGAACTTACATTCCAGAGGAATTCTCAAAAGTAATTGCAGAGCTGTATCCAGAGGTAGATGTAATTGCTGGAG
>QMPB01000238.1 GCA_003648395.1 Bacteroidota bacterium | reverse complement strand
TTTACTACTAATTCTTTTTTGGTTTTCATAATAAATCGTTTTAAGTATTATATCTATCTCATTAAATGATTAGGAGATAGATTTTTATTACCGCACGTTTCCTTTAAAAATTGTGCCAAAGTGTATAATTCTTAATTAATTAAGGATTATTAACAATGATTTAATATGAATGCCATTTGAATTATCTCTTTTATATTTATTACTATAGTAAGAAACTTAATAAAATACCAGCCGCTACAGCACTGCCAATTACTCCCGAAACATTGGGAGCCATAGCATGCATAAGCAAGTGATTATTTTTGTCATATTTTAGCCCTTCAGTATGAACAACTCTTGCACTATCGGGTACTGCCGAAACTCCTGCAGCTCCCACTAGAGGGTTTATTTTATTGCCTTCTTTAAGAAATAGGTTCATTATTTTGGCAAAAGTTATTCCTCCAGCTGTAGCTATCACAAAACTTGCTGCTCCTAGTCCAAATATCATTAGTGATGAAGTATTAAGAAATACTGTTGCTTGAGTAGAAGCGCCAACTGTAACTCCTAGGAGTATGGTTACAATATCGATAAGTGAATTCCGAGCTGTGTCTGCAAGTCGCTTTGTAACACCACTCTCTTTTAGTAAATTACCAAAGAATAACATACCTAAAAGCGGTATTGAACTTGGAGATATAAACGCTGTTAATAGAAATCCTATTATGGGGAATAGTATTTTTTCAAACCTAGGCACTACTCGTGGAGGTTTCATTCTTATTACTCTTTCCTTTTTAGAAACCAATAGTCGCATTATTGGTGGCTGAATTACTGGTACTAAAGCCATATATGAGTATGCAGCAATTGCAATTGGGCCTATTAAGTTCTTAACTTGTACGCCATTATACATATTTACTCCATTGGCGAGTTTTGAGCTTAGAAATATTGCTGTAGGTCCATCAGCACCTCCAATAATTCCTATGGCACCAGCCTCTGGTGGGAGAAATCCCATTGCCAATGATCCTAAGAAAGTTATAAAAATTCCAATTTGTGCCGCTGCTCCTAAGAGCATAAGTTTAGGGTTTGATATTAATGACGAAAAATCAGTCATGGCTCCTATACCAAGAAAAATTAAAGGAGGATAAATACCTAAAGTTACACCCATATAAAGGTAATTAAGTACACTTCCACTCTCGTAAATACCAAGTTTTAATCCAGCTCCTTCAAGAAAAGGAATGTTTCCTATAAGTACTCCAAAGCCTATGGGTATTAATAATAATGGTTCGTAATCATACTTTATTGCTAGGAAAATGAAGAATAATCCTATAAATATCATTACAAAATGCCCTATTGTTGCATTAGTGAATCCTGAATATTCCCAAAATTTTTGAACTCCTGCCATATTATCAATTTCTGTGGCAATATTATCTTGAGTGCTAATACTTAGTTCAGTACTTATTTTCTCTAGGCTATCAGTATGAAGTCCAAAAGCATGCGAAATAGTCATTAGGATGCCTATCGCAGTAACTATTGTAATTAGTTTTTTCCAATTATTCATAATAAATCTATTATAAGTTAATTTCAATAATTACTTGGTCTTGAAGTACGGCGTCTCCTGTGTTTACTAATATTTTTGCAATAGTGCCAGCTTTTTCTGAGACAAGTACATTTTCCATTTTCATGGCTTCATAAACGAAAAGGTTATCTCCAACTTTTATTGTATCGCCTTCTTTTACATTTATTGCGATAATGTTGCCTGGTAATGGGCAGTTTACTTTAAAGCTTGTTGATTCTTCTGTTTGTTGAATACTTTTTTTTGTTTTCACTGCTTGTCGAACAAGAGTTGGGGTTTTCTTCGTTTGTATTTCTTTTTCGAGTTCAACTTTATAATTTGAGCCGTTTATTTCTAACTCAATTATCTTACCGTCTTGCTTATTAATTTCCACATCATATTTGTGGCCTCGTATTTTAAAACTAAAATTCTTCATAGTATTTTTATTTTCTATAATCGTTCATTGCATATATTTTGGAATTCCATGGAGAATATCTTTTAGATATTTTTTTAATGGTAATCTTCCCACTTTCTAAGTCATGTTGCTGGCTTAGTATTATCGAAATTGCTGCTGCAATTGCGGCACTTTCATTTCCAGTAAGTTCTAAAGAATTGTTTTGCGCACATTCCTTTTTTCCTGCTCTTCTGAGTTTATTTCTTGTATAGGTATCCAGAAGTTTTGGAATTAAAGAATAAATTGCAAAAAGAAAAGAGAGAGCTGTTAATACAATCAGATACCCTACAATGCTTACCATTATTCCGAACTCCATATTTGCTAATAGTATATTCATAATTAAAACTTATTATAAAGGTATATTTGAGTGTTTTTTTGGAGGATTAGTATCTTTTTTAGTAGATAATGTTTTTAATCCTCTAATTATTCTGAAACGAGTATTACGAGGTTCAATAACATCATCAATATACCCGTATCTTGCCGCTTCATAAGGATTTGCAAATTTCTCCGTATATTCTTTTTCTTTTTCAGCAATATACTTTGTAGCTTCTTCAATGCTCATTCCGCTTACCGATCTAGCTTCAAGAACTTCCACAGCTCCTTTGGGACCCATTACTGCAATTTCGGCAGTAGGCCATGCGTAATTTAGATCTCCTCTTAATTGTTTGCTGCTCATTACATCATGTGCTCCACCGTATGATTTGCGAAGTGTAATTGTAATTTTAGGAACGGTAGCCTCACCATAGGCGAAGAGTAATTTTGCTCCGTGAGTTATTATTCCATTATGCTCTTGACGACTTCCTGGCATAAAACCAGGAACATCTACTAATGTAAGTACTGGAACATTAAAAGCGTCGCAAAAGCGAACAAAACGAGCGGCTTTACGTGAAGCATCTACATCTAATACTCCAGCAAGATAATTAGGTTGATTAGCCACAATGCCAACAGGCATTCCGTCAAATTTAGCATATCCTGTTACTATATTCTTTGCATAATGACGTTGAAATTCTAAAAACTCTTGATTGTCTACTATAGTGTATATAACATCCTTAACGTCGTATGCTTCTGTTGCATTTTCAGGAATTATACTATTTAATATATCATCTAATCTATCAATAGGGTCGTTGCATTCTGTTTGTATAGGGTCTTCTAAATTATTCTGTGGTAAGTATTCTAATGTTTTTCTAATCAGTAGAATGCCTTCATCCTCATCATCAGCTCTAAAGTGCGCAACTCCAGATTTTGTTGCATGCACACTTGCTCCCCCAAGCTCTTCGGTGCTAATAACTTCACCAGTAACAGTTTTTACAACCTTAGGCCCAGTTACAAACATATAGCTTGTTTCATTACTCATAATTACAACATCAGTAAGGGCAGGAGAGTATACTGCTCCCCCAGCGCAAGGGCCAAATATTGCTGATATTTGAGGAATAACTCCAGATGCCATTATATTGCGTTGAAATATCTCAGCATAGCCAGCAAGGCTGTTTACACCTTCCTGAATTCTTGCCCCACCACTGTCATTTATTCCAATAATTGGAGCTCCAACTTTCATTGCTAAATCCATTACTTTGCATATTTTGTTTGCAAAAGTCTCAGAAAGAGATCCTCCAAAAATGGTAAAATCTTGAGCATAAATAAAAACTACTCTACCATCTATTGTTCCGTGGCCAGTAACTACTCCGTCACCAAGAAAATGCTGTTTGTCGATTCCTAAATTGGTGCTTCTATGTTGCACAAACATATCAAATTCTTCGAAACTACCTTCGTCTAGAACCATTTCTATTCGTTCGCGAGCAGTATATTTACCTTTCTTGTGTTGAGAATCAATGCGTTTTTGTCCGCCTCCCAATGCAGCTTCTTCTCGCTTGGATATCAATTGGTTTATCTTCTCTTGATTATTCATTTCTTTTGATTTTATTTATATTATTATATTGTGAAATAGGTAACAGTATTTTACATAAAAATAAATGCTAAACACTATTTTATTATTTGTATTATTTCTTGCTACATAATTCGGTAAGTACTCCATTTGTAGATTTAGGATGAAGAAATCCAATGCTAAGGCCTTCAGCACCTTTTCTACTTTGCTTATCAATTAATCTAATTCCCTTATTCTCTACATCTTGCAAAGCCTTGTTTGTATCTTCCACTGCAAACGCAATGTGGTGCATGCCTGGGCCTTTTTTAGCTACAAACTTGCCAATAGGGCCGTCTTCACTGGTTGATTCTAGAAGCTCAATTTTTGTATCACCAACTTGAAAAAAAGCTGTCCGTACTTTCTGGTCTTTCACTTCTTCAATAGCATAGCATTTTAACTCTAATACTTTTTCGTAGTATTCAATACTTTCTTCTAAATTTGTTACAGCTATGCCTATATGTTCTATATGTGTTGGTTTCATAATTTTTATCTTTAAATTATTTATAGTTTAATAAATATTAATCCTTATTATTATTAGCTGCAAAAATAGAGCAGTTTATCTTTTGTTATTTCACAAACACTGTATCAAATATTGAACTTTAATTGATTATTGTCAATATTGTTTAAAATCAATAAATGTGATAATGAATACTATGAATTAAATCTATATTTTGTTATTATATTATATAGTGGTTTATTTAAAGTTAATAGTATGATAGTCGGCATACCTAAGATTTTGATCTTGTTTAAGCTTTAGTATTTTCTTTGTAAAAATTATAAATATCTGAAGTTTATTTTTTATTAGCCAATCAATAGCTGCAGGTTTTTCTTCTACAGCATCCACAAGTACAAGCAGAAAATTAAATTTGTGTACCCTTAGCCATTTTATCGCATCTTCCTCATCGTCCACAGCATTACTAAATGCAGCTAATTGACTAAAATTATTTTTCATTAACCAATTAAATGCATCTACATCATGCCGAATTGCTGAAACAAGAGCAGCCAATTCAGGATATTCACTATTAAGTAACCATTTATGAAATTTTACATTTCCATCAACGGCCTCTATAGCAGCCAAAATTATCTTAGTTGGATAATGATAGAGTTCTTTTCTTTTGATTGATTTTTTATTTTGCATACTTAAAATAATAGATTATTACAAAATTACTATTTTTTTCATAAGGTGGAAGCTTTAGATTTAAAAGTTGCAATAAATATTTTTGTTAATAGAGAATGATACAAATGTGAAATCCTTTTATTAATAAGCCTTATAGAGTAATATTTAGTGTTATTTGATATTTAGATAATTAAAGCTGTAAAAATAATTGTTCAATTTTTGACAATTCTCAATATTATCTTGATAAAATACGAATATGAGATTAAAAAACATTGTGTGGGTCATTGTACTTTTGTACTAAGAATTTTAAGAGAGGAATTTATTCTTTTAATGAAGATAATTCCATATAGTAGTAAACTTATTTTTAAAAACATATATTATGAATGTTGAGCAAATGATGAACGGCTTGGAGCAGAAGCATCCAGGTGAAGTTGAGTATCTTCAAGCAGTACGTGAAGTATTAGAGTCTATCGAAGATGTTGTTAATGAAAATCCTCAGTACGAGGCTGCGGGTATTATCGACCGTGTAGTTGAGCCTGATCGTATTCTTACTTTCAAAATTCCATGGGTTGGAGATGACGGAAAAGTTAATGTAAACCTTGGTTACCGTATTCAGTTTAACAATGCTATTGGACCTTATAAAGGTGGTCTTCGTTTTCACCCAAGTGTGAACTTATCAATTCTTAAATTTTTAGGTTTCGAGCAAATTTTCAAGAACTCTTTAACTACTCTTCCTATGGGCGGTGGTAAAGGTGGTTCTGATTTTGATCCTAAAGGTAAGTCTGACAACGAGGTTATGCGTTTTTGTCAAGGTTTTATGATGGAATTGGAAAATATGATTGGACCTGAGACTGATGTGCCTGCTGGTGATATCGGAGTTGGTGGTCGTGAGATTGGATTCCTTTACGGTATGTATAAGAAATTACGTAAAGAGCACACAGGTGTTTTGACTGGAAAAGGTCTTAACTGGGGTGGTTCTTTAGTACGTGCTGAGGCTACAGGTTATGGTAATGTATATTTTGCTAAAGAAATGCTTGCTACTAAAGGTGAGACTTTCGAAGGTAAAACTGTTGCTATCTCTGGTTTTGGTAATGTTGCTTGGGGTGCTGCTCTTAAAGTAACTGAATTAGGTGGAAAAGTAGTTACTATTTCTGGCCCTGATGGTTATATTTATGACCAAGCTGGTATCTCTGGTGAGAAAATCGATTATATGTTAGAGCTTCGTGCTTCTAATAACGATGTTGTTAAGCCTTATGCTGATGAATTTGAAGGAGCTAAATTCTTCGCAGGAAAACGTCCTTGGGAAGTTAAAGTTGATGTAGCTCTTCCTTGTGCTACTCAAAATGAGCTTAACGAAGATGATGCTAAATCACTTATGGCTAATGGTTGTACTTGTGTTGGCGAAGGTGCTAATATGCCTTGTACTCCTGAAGCTATTGAGATATTCCTAGAAAATAAGATTTTATTCTCTCCAGGTAAAGCTTCTAATGCTGGTGGTGTTGCTACTTCTGGTCTTGAAATGAGCCAAAATACTATGAAATATTCTTGGACTGCTAAAGAAGTTGATGATAAACTTCACCAAATTATGCGCGATATCCACAGCCAATGCGTTAAGCATGGTACTGATGATGATGGCTTTGTTAACTATATGAAAGGTGCTAATATTGCAGGTTTCTTAAAAGTTGCTGATTCAATGTTAGATCAAGGAATCCTTTAATTTTAGGATTTATAATATATTAAAAAGGCGAGCCATTTGGCTCGCCTTTTTTTTGTAAAAAAAATACAAGATATTATTCTATAGTAATTTCACTTAAAATACACATTTATAATAGATTATAATTATTGGACTTCCTAAATTAATAAGAATTTA
>QMPB01000237.1 GCA_003648395.1 Bacteroidota bacterium | reverse complement strand
TTCAGACTTATTTCCTCTATTTACAAAATCAATGGCATGAACTCCCATTACTCTACCACATGCATCAACACATCTACCACAAAGAATACATTTTGCAGGGTCACGTACCAAGCTTACACCTGAAGTATCAATCTTATGCTTATTCTTTTCTCCTCTAATTCTTCTTTCTCTAATGCCTACATTATATGATAAGTCTTGTAATTCGCAATTTGTATTTCTTACGCAATAAAGACAATCATCAGGGTGATTGCTGAGTAATAACTCTACAATTACTTTTCTTGACTCTGCAACTCTTTTTGAATGTGTGGATACTTTCATTCCTTGGGTTGCCATATTCGAACATGAAGTTATAAGTTTTCCGGTGTTTAAATCTTCAACAACACATAACCTACATGCCCCAGTTGGCATTATTTCTTTAATATAACACATTGTTGGGATGTTTATACCTTCTTCGCGGCATACATCCAGCAGAAGCTTTCCTTCTTCTACTTCTATTTGCTTATTATTTATTTCTAGTTTAATCATTTTTCTTCTTTTTAAGAGATAATAATAGACTCAAATTTACATACATCGAAGCAGGTTCCACAAGAGATGCATTTATTCTCTACAATAAAATGTGGTTCTTTTCGGCTTCCTATTATTGCATCTGTTGGGCATTTCTTTGCACAGATTGTACAGCCTGTACATTTTTCTACATCTACTGTGAAATGACGCAAGTTTGTACAAACTCCTGCTCTACAGGTTCTGTCAAAAATATGCTCTTCATATTCTTCTCTAAACCATTTTAATGTACTAAGAACAGGGTTTGGAGCTGTTTGGCCTAACCCGCAAAGTGATGTTTCTTGAATTACCTTGGCAAGTTTCTCAATTTGCGTTACTCCTTTAATTCTTTCCAAAGCCTGAAATTGACTTTCATTTATTGGCCTATTGGTTATGCTTTCAAGAATATCTAACATTCGCTTAGTCCCTTCTCTACAAGGGATGCATTTTCCACAGCTTTCACGCTGAATAAAATCCATAAAGAATTTCGCAACATCAACCATGCAAGTGTCCTCATCCATAACCACAAGACCTCCAGAACCCATCATCGCACCTTTTTCAATTAAGGATTCGTATTCAATTGGGATATCTAAGTTCTCTTCGGTAATACAACCTCCTGATGGTCCTCCTATCTGAACTGATTTAAACTTTTTTCCATTGGGAATTCCACCCGCTATGTCAAAAATAATCTCTCTTACACTTGTTCCCATAGGAATTTCAACAAGTCCTGTAAGTGTTATCTTTCCTGAGAGTGCAAATACCTTTGTGCCTTTACTTTTGTCAGTTCCTATAGAACTATACCATTCTTTTCCCTTTAGTATTATTTCTGGGATATTTGATAGAGTTTCTACATTATTTATTATAGTCGGTTTTCCATGTAATCCGCTTGCTGCTGGGAATGGCGGACGTGGTCGGGGCATTCCTCTTCGCCCTTCTATGCTTCCTATCATTGCAGTTTCTTCGCCACAAACAAAGGCACCAGCTCCTTTCTTAATCTTAAACTCCAAAGAAAAGTCTGTTCCTAATATATTATTTCCTATAAACCTATACAGTTTTGCATCTTCTATGGCTATATTCAATCGGTGAATAGCAAGAGGGTATTCGGCTCTAATATATACAATTGCCTTTGAAGCACCTATTGCATAGGCTGCTATTGCCATACCTTCGATTAGTCGATGTGGATCTCCTTCAATTACTGCTCTATCCATAAACGCTCCGGGGTCACCCTCGTCAGCATTACAAATCAAATACTTTTGATCAGAAGGTGCTGCATTGGCAAATTTCCATTTCTTTCCTGTAGGAAAACCTCCGCCACCGCGGCCTCGCAAACCACTTTTCTCTACAGTGTCGCAAAGCTCTAATGGTTTAAATTTTGTTATACTTTTTCGTAATGCTCTATATCCTCCTCTAGCGATGTATTCTTCTATGCTTTCAGGATTTATTAGTCCACAGTTCTTAAGAACTACTCTTTGTTGTGGTTTGAAATATGGGTGCTCATTTATAAATTGAATACCTTCCCAAGCCTTGCTTTTACTATCAAGCTGAAAAAGGATGTCTTCTTTTGGTGGCTCTAATGTAAATGTCTTATCAAGTATATTATCTACTTTTTGTGTAGTGACTTTCTTGAAAGATAATCTGTTATAACCGGGTAATTGTATGTCCACCATCGGTTCATAAGCGCATATCCCAATACAGCCAATATTCACTATTTCAGCATCGATATTATTCTTTTGTAAATATGCTCTTATCTGAGTTTCTGTTTTTGCAGCACCAGCTCCAAGCCCACAAGTTCCTGTGCCGATATATATAACAGGTTTGTCTATAATATCTCTTTTTAGTGAGCTTATTATTGTCGACTCTGTTTGGATAGGCTTATGATTATACCAATCCATTAATACTTTATTTGTAGTTTTCATATTAACTTTCTTTTGTTCTGTATTCGTCAATGATTGTTTTTATAGATTCGGAAGTTACTTGTGCATAAAACTCTCCGTTGATGCTTATTACAGGGGCTAAGCCGCAAGCGCCAATACATGCAACTACTTCTATGCTAAAAAGCCCATCTCTAGAAGTATTTCCTGCTTTTATTTTTAAAATGCGCTCTATTTCTTGAAGAACTGTTGCTGACCCTAAAACATGACATGCCGTTCCTCTACATACACTTATATGGTATTTGCCAACAGGCGTAAATCTAAATTGATTATAAAATGTTGCTACACCATAAATTCGTGATGATGGTAATTTTAGAAATTTAGAAACTTCCTTAACTGAGACCTCAGAAAGAAAACCATTTTCTTTCTGTATATCTTGAAGAATAGGTATTAGATCATCAGCACATGGATGATTATATTTCTTAAATATTTCTTCGGACTTATTCATATTATTGATTTATTATTTGATATAGTATTAACTACTGTTATTTGAATAACAAAGATAAATTAAGGTACTACAGTCTTGATAACTTATTGTTATTAAAATAACAGAAGAGAGTTGATAATGTTCAATTGCTAGCTATTTGAAAAAAGTATATAGAAGTGCTAATAATACTTATAAATATACTATAAGTATTATGGATTCAGCCTATTATGTCTTTTAGGTGACTTTATTATTGACCGTTAGCTTAATATCAATGTTATTAGGTCATATATTATTCGAAAGAATCAACTATTTCACTTACAAACTTATTATAGTCAAACTCGCCTTTCTTTGATATTCCAAAGCGTACAATTACTAATTTTTTTGAAGGTATAATATACACTCTTTGTCCTTGATAGCCATCAGCAAAATAGGTATCCTTTGGTCCGTCTGGCAATTCATGTCCGCTTTGATTAAGCCAAAATTGCGACCCATATTTTCCTTCAGAATTTGGGGCTACCTCTTGCGTAAAGTTCACCCAGCTATTATCAACAATTGTATCACCAAACCAAATTCCATTTTGTAAATATAATAATCCAAATCTTGCCCAGTCTCTTGCTGGAGCATATGTATAAGAAGAGCCAATAAATGTGCCTGCAGCATCAGCTTCCATTATAGTATTATTCATATCTATGCGTTTAAAGAAATCTCTATAAGCCCAATCCCAATATTCTTGATTATTATTGAACTGTCGCTTAATAACCTCTTGTAATATGTTAGTTGTTCCTGATGAATAATACCAATCTACTCCTGGTTTTTTATCTGCGGGCATTGAAAGTGCATACTTTCCCAAATCACCTTTTTCATAAAGCATAATTGTGGCTTCCGAAATATCTCCATAGTCTTCTACCCATTTTAGTCCAGAGTTCATCTGCAATAGGTTTCGTAAAGTGATATTACTTCTTTCATCATTTTTCCATTCTTCAATTGGTGCTGATTTATCAATGTCTAGTTTTCCTTCTTTTACAAGCATTCCTATAAAAGTACTTGTAATACTTTTGCTCATAGACCATCCTAAAATTGGAGTTTTTTCATCAAATCCTTTGCCATATTGCTCCCATTTCACTAATGTATCGTATGCTACAATAATAGCTCGAGTATTGCCTTGTGCCATAGCTTGTTTAATAGCTTTATCAAGCTTCTCTTCATCTACATTCTCAATAGAAATATTGCGATTTTTTATTCCTTGTGGCCAATATTTATTATTATTATCTGAATTATTATTAGCATACTCTGTTTTCTGTTCTTTTATTTTATTTATATCAAAATCAGAAATTAGAGCACATCCTAAGCCTTCACGGTATACAGCAATCTGTTCTCCAAAACCGAAAAAATTGCTGGTTACAGTTTTGTTCTCCACATCAACAACACTAGTTGCCAAATTAACAGGAAAGAAATTAATGTCTAATGATTCAATGCTTTCTTGCGTTCTATCTGCAATAAAAATTCCTGATGCAATATTTTTTGCTGCAAAGCCAGTAAATATAGTAGACCTATCTACAAGATATTTTGCCAAATATGAGAAAGCTCCTAAAACTACTACTAGAATTATTATTATTACCTTTTTAAACATAACGTATTTTTTAGATTGTGATTTGTATTATGCAATATTACTAAAATATTTTGATTTATGCATTAGTACAATAAAGCTATAAGTGTATTTAATTTATTAACCATAATAAATTTTATATATTCAAGTGATAAGTATAAACCTGTCATCTGAAGATTAAAGTGTATTTTTTTGTATCTTCGCATTATATGAGCAAAGCTATACCTAAATTACAGATATTACTATTTTTTTCATTCTCTACTTTTTTATTTTCGTGCAGTAATCCTAATAAAGATGATACTATTGAGATTAATGAAAATAAGGTTGAAATTATCGATACAAGTTATTCTACAGTTGTAAATAATGGTAAAATAAGGGTTTTAACTCACAATAACTCTACAGGCTATTTTGTATATAAAGGGCAGCCTATGGGTTTTCATTATGATTTGATGAATATATTTGCCAAGGAAAAAGGTTTGGAAGTAGAATTGATTCTGGTTTATGATGTGCCTACAGCATTGAATAAAATGAAAAATGGGGAAGCTGATATAGCAGCCTTTGATGTAACTCAAACAAGTGATAGGGCTAGAGATTTCCTTTTTTCTCAGCCTGTTGGATATAATAAGCAAGTGCTAGTACAGCGCTATAGGTATGGCCGTAAAAAAAGTGATAAAACAGAGTTTATTGATCGTTTTATTGACTTAGATGGTAAGGATGTTTATGTTCAGAAAGGTACTGTTTTTAAGCAGCATTTAGAATATCTTGAAAAAGCCAGCGCAACGAATATCAACATAATAGTTGATTCAATAAACACCATGGAAGAGCTTATTCAAATGGTTGCTGATGGGGAGATAGATTTTACTGTTTGTGACGAAAGAATTGCTAAAGCTAATAGTTCTTTTGTTTTTGGAATTGATTATACCTTAGGTTTAAGTATCGATCAAAAGTTATCCTGGGCTTTATTAAAAGGTTCAGATTCTTTATTGAATGTTGTTAACCAATGGCTTGTTCCTTTTAGTAAAACGACAAAGTTTGCTGTTATTAGGAATAAATACTTTCGTACTAAGGTGCATAATAAACTTACTAGAAAGGATTATACACCGCATAGAGGAGGAAAATTATCGCCATATGATGATTATATTAAAATGTATGCTGAAAAAATAAACTGGGACTGGCGCTTATTAACTGCAGTAGTATTTCAAGAAAGTCGTTTCAACCCTCAGGCTGGTAGTTGGGTAGGAGCTTTGGGCTTAATGCAGATGATGCCGGCTACAGCTGAGAAATTTAATTTAAGTAATCCTACTGACCCTAAGGAGAGTATTAGGGCTGGGTCGGAATACTTGGCTTATCTACAAAATAAATTTGCTACTGACAGTACAATAAATGAAGAGAATCAAATTAAATTTGCTTTGGCATCATATAATGCAGGATTAGGTCATGTGCTTGATGCTCGAAGATTAGCCGAAAAATTCGGTGTGGATAATACTGTTTGGACTGATGGTGTTGATATATATATTAAGCATAAGCAAAATCCTAAGTATTATAATGATCCAGTAGTTAAATATGGTTATTGTAGAGGGAATGAACCGTATTATTATGTAAGAAAAATATTTTCTTATTATGGAGATTATAAGAATGTTGTAAAAGAATAGATTCGTAAAATTAAGAGCAAAAAAAAAGGCAAGAATCTTAGATCCTTGCCTTTTTATATATTTTGTAGTTTTACATTTTCATTGTTAAACCCAGGCCTCCGCCTGCTCCACCAAGTTTTCCGCCACCTAATTCAAGGTAAATACCCCATTTCTCACTCCAAAACCAACGACCACCAACGTGTATTCCTACATCAAGGCCATTATCTTTTGTATCGTTTCCACCAATCCATAAACCAAATCCAGCATTAGCTCCAGCATATACATCCCATGCAGCAGGTAGACCAAATAATTCGTCAAAATAATAATTAGCTTTAACTCCAAGAGTTAACCAATTTAATTCAAAATCCGTAAATGCAGTTGGTGCAATTGTTACAGCTGCTCCTAAAGGAATTTCATAGCTTACTCCAATTAGTCCAATGTTAAGTTGACGTTGTGCTTGACCAAACATAAGTGTTGTTGAAGCAATAAATGCAATTAATAGTACTGTTTTTTTCATGTTATTGTTTTAAAGTAAATTGTTTATTAATTATAATGCTACAAAGATATAGTATTTAATTATTAAATATAAAAATTGATATTATATTTATACTTAATATATGTTAATAATATTAAGTATAAATAGACTAAAGTTCATAAATTAAAGATATAAATACAGTTATAGTATATTAAATTTTAGGTAAGTTAATCTTATCCTTTTTAACATCTTCATCATTAATGTTGAATTTTTTTAAAACACTAATATATAGT
>QMPB01000236.1 GCA_003648395.1 Bacteroidota bacterium | reverse complement strand
TCAATACTTTTAAAAACCAATATGATGATGGCGGAATGCTTCCAATTTGGGAGCTAGCAGGAAATTACACTGGCTGCATGATTGGCTATCATTCAATTCCAGTAATAGTAGATGCTTATATGAAAGGCTTAAGCGATATTAATGGAGATACATTATTGAGAATGATGTTGAAAAGTGCCAATGCCAATCATCTTGGTTTAGAGGCCTATCGTGATAATGGATATATCTCCATTTCTGATGATGCTGAGAGTATTTCCAAAACACTTGAATATGCATACGATGATTGGTGTATTGCTCAATTAGCAAAGCAATTAGGAAATGAAGAAGTTTATACCTCATTTACCATAAGGGCTCAGTCGTATAAGAATATTTTTGATGGAGAGAGTGGTTTTATGCGTCCTAAATTGGCGCAAATATGGAAAACCCCTTTTGACCCTTCGGAGGTGGATTTTAATTTTACCGAAGCCAATTCGTGGCAATACAGTTTTTATGTTCCGCAAGATATATACACTATGCAAAAGCTTATTGGAGACAAGGATAAATTTGAGAAACAACTCGATAATTTATTTACAGCTTCTACCGAAACTACAGGTCGTAAACAATCAGATATTACAGGCCTTATTGGGCAATATGCACATGGCAATGAGCCTAGCCATCATATGGCATATTTATATAATTATGTAAATAAATCTGCAAAAACTCAAGATTACCTACAACAAATTTATGATGAGATGTACTCTAATCAGCCCGATGGATACAGTGGCAATGAAGATTGCGGACAAATGTCGGCATGGTATGTATTATCATCAATGGGATTTTATCCTGTAAATCCCGCCAATGGCGAATTTGTTTTTGGAAAGCCTGTTTTTGATAATGTAAAACTGAATTTAGAAAATGGTAATACATTTGAGATAATAAAATCTGGTGATAAGGGAGCAACGGCATACGTATATGCAATTAAGTTAAATGATAAAGCTTATACAAAAGCATATATCGATTATGAGGATATTATGAGTGGTGGTACACTCGAGTTTATAATGAAAGATGGCGACGCTATAATTTTCGATGAAGATGGGTTGCCAAGTTCTATCATTAATGATAATATTATTCTTTCATCACCATCAATATCAGGAGCATTACGTTCATTTAGAGATAGTACGCTTATTACTATTTCAACGGAAGATGGCTCAACTGTATTTATGGAAATAGATGCAAAAAATAAAGTTGAGTATAAAGCCCCTTTCTATATTTATAATACTACAAGCATAATAATGTGGGCAGAAAAGGGCTCTATAAAAAGTAAAAAAGTAACTTCAAATCTATATAAAGTACCCTCAGAAATGAGTGTAAGTATGAAAAATAAATGGCAGGACCAATATGCTGCGGGAGGCGAGATGGCTCTAATTGATGGAATTATTGGCGGCTCTAATTTCCGTAATGGCTCGTGGCAAGGGTATTATTGGGAAGATGTGGATGGAATAATTGATTTGGGCAGCACACAATGGGTTACTACCCTAAGAACAAACTTTATACAAGATAATCGCTCATGGATATTTATGCCGGAATATGTAGAATTTTACGGCTCATTGGATGGTAATGAGTATAATAAACTTGGCCGAATAGACAATAATATTTCTAAAGATGAATTGAGTGTAATCATAAAAACCTTTTCTGTAGAATTTACAAAACGTGAATTAAGATATATTCGTTTTTATGCTAAGAATCATAATATTTGTCCCGAAAACCATCTTGGTGCTGGAGGCAAAGGCTATATTTTTATGGATGAAGTGGAATATAAATAGATTGGTTTAGTTTTAAGTTTCTTTTCTTCGATATAATAAATATCGATTATAAGAAAAACGACTAACTTTGCAATTAAGTAGTTCAAAAAAAGAAACTACTTTTCAATTAATAATACAAGAACTTATATGAGTCAACAAGATACCCTTAATGGAGTGCCTTTCTCTTTAGAAATGATAATAAAAGGCATGCCTGAGCATGCTTATATCTTTTCTAAAGAAGGTAAACTTTTGACTTGGAATAAGAATATTGAAATTCTTTTGGAATATTCTGCAAAAGAATTAAAAAACAAATTTGTTACTGAGCTAATTTGTAAAGATGATAAAGACAGGGTTGCCAATAAATTTATTGAACTTATTGTTGATGGAGATGACAAAGAAAGAGTTATAGAATATTGTATACAGACAAAATATGGGCGAATAATTCCTTGCCTTGCAATGCGCTCGGTAGTGATTGTTGCTGGTGTAGAGTATATGGCTGGTATTTTAATCAATATTAATGAAATACATAATGATAAGAATGAGTTAAAAGGTCGTATAACTAAAATGAACTTGCTAAAAAGTCAATTGCAAGATTATTTTAATAAAATTGAACGACTGAATCAAGCTAAAATAGAACTGCAAGAAAATCACTTTATTAACTCTAAAGAATTCAATAATATACTTATTAATAATCTGCCAGGCATATTTTATTTATGCGAAAAGGTTGACAATAAATTCTATATTAAAAGATGGAATAATAATTTTGAAACTAAACTAGGTTATTCAAAAAATGAGCTTCTAAATATGCAGCCTTATCAAACCTTCACCAATCAAAAAGAATATGCCAAGGTTGAAAAGGCAATACAACAGATCTTCACTACTGGTAGTGCACAAGTAACAGCAATTTTTAACACTAAAGACGGGAGACCTATTCCGTATTTATTTGATGGGTATCTATTAGAAGATAATGGTAAAACCTATTTTATGGGCATTGGAATGGATTTATCATATCAAATTTTGCTGGAGAAAAAGCAGAAACTACAAGAGCAAGAAAAGCTCAAGTCTACAGAATTGCTTGAATCAAACGAGAGAGAATTAATTACTACTGCACTCGAAAGAAGCAAGACATCTAAGGTAATAGAAGCGGCATTAAAAAATATCGACAAACTCCTAGTAAAGCACATAGGTACAGATTTATATAACGAACTTGTTGGTATACAAAATAAATTAAAAACTCAAAGTACAGAGCAAGATAATTGGGAGATTTTTAGATTACGCTTTACCAAAGTACATAAGAATTTTTTCATAAATCTTAAAGAAACACATCCTACTTTATCAAAATCAGAGCTTAAATTTTGTGCTTATTTGCGAATACATCTTTCCTCACATCAAATATCTTCAGTATTGAATATCACCAATGAAGGCATTAAAAAGAGCCGATATAGAATCCGGAAGAAATTGGAACTAGAATCTATAGATTCGCTCGAAGACTATATTGCACAATTCTAAGCTTAAGAATGCTCCCTATTCACATGAATTATAATAAAAATAGTGCTAATATTTTTTGTCCGCCTTTTGTCCACTAATATACACTAAAGAATAACCTAATAAGTTCTACTTTTGCTTTTAAGTATTCTAATGCTTAATTCAAAATATATGATGTATACTACTTTGCTTATCTTATTAATTCTTGGGTATATATTTATTGTATTTACACACTATATATATACCTCTACAGCCATTAAAATACCTATTGTTTCAAGAAAATATCATCCATATAAATAATTTACAGAATAGTTTAATAGTAAAACTAATCTCTAATTACAGGAAATATCATATATGGCTTAAGCCTATTTTACAAACCAATATTTACAGACAATTAATTTGATTATTATGAACAGAAAAACACTACTAATAGTACTATTAACCTTTCTAACATTAGGAAGCACAATTTCAACAGCTTGGGCTCAAGAGTACCGTATAGAAAAAGATTTGCTTGGAGACGTAAAAGTTCCAACTGATGCCTATTATGGAGCACAAGCTGCGCGAGCTATGGAAAACTTTCAAGTTTCAGGACAGTATATCAATGATTATCCTGATTTTATGAAAGCTTGGGGAATGATTAAGTTAGCAGCAGCACAAGCGAATACAGAAGCTGGTAAAATGAAGCCAGAAATGCTTAAACTAATTGAGCCTGGCTGTATGGAATTAATAAATGGAAACTATATTAATCAATTCAGAATTGATTTATACCAAGGAGGAGCTGGAACTTCTACCAATATGAATGCAAATGAAGTAATTGCAAATATTGCTCTTGAAAAGGCAGGATTTAAAATTGGAGAATATGATAAAATTTCTCCAAATGATGAAATAAATATGTCTCAATCAACAAATGATACATATCCAACATCATTAAAACTTACCATGCTTCTGCATAATACTAGACTAACTGAACAGCTTAGCTTACTAGCTAAAGAATTTAGGGTATTAGGCAATAAATATCTTGAAGTGGTAAAAATGGGAAGAACTGAGTTGCAGGATGCAGTACCTATGACCGTTGGGCAAGAGTTTCATTCTTATGCATCTATGCTTGAATGGGATATAGCAAATCTAAAATTTGCCAGCAGTGCATTATTAACCTTAAATATGGGTGGCACTGCTATTGGAACAGGATTAAACGCTCCAAAAGGATATGATACTTATGTAATAAAGCATTTAAACAAAGCATCAGGATTTGAGTTTGTAAATGCTGACGATATGATTGCTGCTACTTCTAGTCTGCATTCATTTGTAGTTTACTCATCGGCATTAAAAACCATGGCAACTACATTATCTAAAATTTCCAACGACCTAATTATTCTATCGTCAGGCCCAAGAAATGGCATATTTGAAATAAACTTACCTCCACGCCAACCTGGCTCTTCAATAATGCCTGGTAAAGTAAATCCTGTAATACCAGAATTAATGGCATTGGTTAGCTACCGAGTTATAGGTAATGATGTAACAGTAAATATTGCAGCTTCTGATGGTGATTTGCAATTAAATGCTTACGAGCCAGTTGTTGGACTAACAATTTTTGAGTCGCAAAAATTATTGACTAATACCATGAAAACCTTCCGCGAACAATGTGTGAGTGGTATTACAATAAATGAAGAGGTACATAAAAGGAATATGGAAACAACCATTGGAATTGTAACTGCTTTAAACCCTGTATTAGGGCATCATGTTGGTGATGAATTAGCAAAAGAATCAATGGAAACGGGAAAAGGAATTCTTGAGCTTGTTCGTGAAAAGAATTTATTAACAGAAGAACAAATTCAAGAAATATTATCACCAGAAAATATGACTGGTCTTGATAAATCTAAATACAAAAATAAATAAATAATTCAATATTAAACAAACTAAATTATTATGAAAACAAGATTATTCTTAAAAAGCTTTTTAGTAGTTCTATTAACTGCAGTAATGACTGTTAGTGGTTATTCGCAAGACAAAGAACTTAAAAATATTATAGTGTTAGCAACTGGTGGTACTATCGCCGGAACTGGATCAAGCTCTACTGGATCAAGTTATACTGCTGGTCAGGTTCGAATAGGTGAAATGATAGATGCAGTACCAAATATCCGAAAGCTGGCTAATTTAACAGGTGAACAAACAGCAAATGTAGGTTCACAGGATATGAGTGTTGAAGTATGGTTGATTCTCGCCAATCGAATTAATGAGCTACTAGCTACTGATACAGTAGATGGGATTGTAATTACCCATGGTACAGATACACAGGAGGAAACAGCCTTTTTTCTAAATCTTACAGTAAAAAGTGATAAACCTGTTATATTGGTTTCATCTATGCGTCCTTCCACAGCATTAAGTGCTGATGGACCATTAAATCTATATAATGGCGTTGCCGTTGCAATCAGTGATGCTGCCAAAGGCAAAGGTGTTTTGGTAGTAATAAATGATGCAATACTTTCAGCCCATTCAGTTAAAAAAATGCTTACCACTCCTGTTCAGGCATTTATGGCTCCTGAACATGGTCAAATGGGAACAGTTAATTTTGGACTTGTTGAGTTTTTTCATCAACCACATGGTATTCATACTGTAAATAGTGAATTCTCAATAAAAGGAGTAAAGGAGTTACCTCGTGTTGATATTGTTTATGGTTGTGCTGATATGTCAACAGACCTAATTGATATTATGATTAAGGCAGGAGCAAAGGGAATTATTATTGCCGGTGTAGGTGATGGTAATATGAATAAAGGAACATTAGAGGCTGCTAAAAAAGCTACCGCTGCAGGAATTCCTGTTGTACGAGCTACTCGTGTTCCTGTTGGTGCAGTTTTAATTCATGGCGAAGTAGTTGATACTGATTATGGAACTGTTTCCTCAGATGAGCTAAACCCTCAAAAAGCTAGAATACTGTTAATGCTAGCCCTACATAAAGATAAAGATATGAGCAGAGAAAAATTGCAAGAACTTTTTATTAAGTATTAAAATAAATATTTATACCAATTTGGAATCATCGATAAATCAATATAAAAGTCTATCAGGTTTCAAATTGGTATTGTTTTTTTTATAAATCTCAAATAATTAACATATGAAAATTCTATTAACTATATTTTTTGCAACTCTAATTTTTAATATTGGATACTCGCAACGACAAGGTGACACAACTACATATAGAAATCTAATTCCTAACGAAAAACAAGAGCTCTTAAAGAATGTTGATCTTATCATGAATATGCAAACAGGCTTAAGAAACGACTTTCAAGATGGAGAATACTTAGGAACTAAATTTAAGTTTGAGCAATTTAGACTTGAATTCAAAGGCTATGTACACGAGAAAGTATTCTTCCGCTTTCGTCATCGATATACTAGTGATTTTGAACCACAATCTATCGACAAGATTATTAAAGGTGTTGATTTTGCATACCTCCGCTTTGATTTATCAGAGAAATGGCAATTTACTTTTGGTAAAACTTATGCCGACTGGGGTGGATATGAATTTGACTTAAATCCAATAGACATCTACGAGTATTCTGATATTATAGAGATGGCAGACAACTTTCTTACAGGTGCTGAAGTTCACTATAATGCCAATAAAAATCATTCATTTGGATTTCAAGTATTA